>JBFJNB010000189.1:0-5731 GCA_041633655.1 Lysobacterales bacterium
GCAACCTGACCGCCGCGGTGACGGTCATGGTGCCCAATTCGCTCGGCCCGGGCGAGCTGATCACGCACTACGGCACCCAGGAGCAGAAGGACTACTACCTGCCGCGGCTGGCCAGCGGCGAGGAGATTCCGTGTTTTGCGCTGACCAGCGCGACCGCCGGCTCGGACGCGGCGTCGATGGTCGATTCCGGCGTGGTCTGCAAAGGCCGCTGGGAGGGCAAGCAGGTCCTGGGGCTGAAGCTCAACTGGAACAAGCGTTACATCACGCTGGCGCCGGTGGCGACCGTGATCGGGCTGGCGTTTCACGCGCGCGACCCCGATCACCTGCTCGGCGACCAGGAGGACTTAGGCATCACCTGCGCGCTGATTCCCGCCGACACCAAGGGCGTGTTGAGTGGCAATCGCCACCTGCCGGTCGGCGCCGCGTTCATGAACGGGCCGACCCATGGCAAGGACGTGTTCGTGCCGCTGGACTTCATCATCGGCGGGGCCGAGCGGATCGGGCAGGGCTGGCGCATGCTGATGCACTCGCTGGCCGCGGGCCGCGCGATCTCGCTCCCGGCGCTCGGGGTCGCCGGAGGCAAGCTGTCGGCGCTGCTGACCGGCGAGTACGCGCGCATCCGCAAGCAGTTCAACATGCCGATCGCCTATTTCGAGGGGATCGAGGAAAAGCTCGGGCGGATCGCCGGCAATGCCTACCGGATGGACGCGGCGCGGCTGCTGACGCTGGTCTCGCTCGGGCTGGGGGAAAAGCCCGGGGTGCTGTCGGCGATCCTGAAGTACCAGCTCACCGAGGGCAACCGCGAGTGCATCAACGACGCGATGGACGTCCACGGCGGCAAAGGCATCGTCATGGGCCCGAACAACTACCTGGCCGCGTTCTACCAGGCCATCCCGATCGCGATCACGGTCGAGGGCGCCAACATCCTGACCCGCACCCTGATCGTGTTCGGGCAGGGTGCGATCCGCTGCCACCCGTACCTGCTGAAGGAAATGCGCGCGGCGCAAGCCGAGGATTCGGAGCAATCGCGCGCCGAGTTCGATGCCGCGCTCTTCTCCCACGTCGGGTTCACGATCTCCAACGGCGTGCGCGCCCTGGTCATGGGGCTGACCGGCGCCCGGCTGGTCGGCGCACCGGCATCCCCCGAGGTCAAGCACTACTATCGCCAGCTCACCCGGATGAGCGCCGCCTTCGCGTTCACCTCCGACGTGGTGCTGCTGGCGCTCGGCGGCGCGTTCAAGTTCAAGGAGAAGATCTCGGGACGCCTGGCCGACGTGCTCAGTCACCTGTACATGTGCTCGGCGGTGCTGAAGCGTTTCGAGGACACCGGCCGGCCCAAGGAGGACCTGCCGATGGTCCACTGGGCGCTGCGCGACAGTCTGTTGACGGTCCAGAATCGGCTGATCAACACGCTCCGGAACTTCCCGATCCGCTGGCTCGGCCAGTTGATCAAGATGCTGATCTTCCCGATCGGCCACCCCTACAAGGAGCCGGCCGATAGCTTGGGCAAGCACGCGGCGCGGATCCTGATCAGCGACAATCCGGCGCGGACCCGGCTGACCGACGGGGTGCACCGCTCCTGCGGCGAGGACGCCGCGGGGCTGCTGCACTGCGCATTCGCCGCGGTGCTGAAGACTCAGCCCACCGAGCGCGCGCTGAAGAACGCCTACCGCGAGGTGGTCTCGATCGTCAATTACGAGTCGCTGATCGAGCGCGGGGTCGCCGACGGGGTGATCAGCGCCGAGGACGGCGCCGAGCTGCGCGAGACCCAGGAGCTGGTGGCCCGGGTCATCAACGTGGACGACTTTCCGCGCGAGGCGATCGAACGCAAGGCCACCGCCGACCAGAAAGTCGCCTAGCGGGAAACCCGCATGTTGCCTGAGTCGCACCGGAGATGAGCTCCCCCGCTGACGCCGGCGGCGCCCCCCGGCGCCCGGAACGACGGCGCGGCGGCTCGCAGCAGAAAGAACTCAGGCTCGCGCTGGTGCTCTACGGCGGGGTCTCGCTGGCGGTCTACATCCACGGCATCACCCGCGAAATCCTGGAGCTGGTTCGCGCCTCGCGCGTGCGCCAGCACGCGCGTCGGACCGGTAAGCCCTACCGCGAACTGGAGCGCGCGCGCCCCGGCGGCAGCGAGGAAATCTGGTTCGAGGTCCTGACCGGGTTCGCGCCCGAACTCGATCTCCGGGTCATGGTCGACGTGGTCGCCGGCGCATCGGCCGGGGCCATCAACGCGGTGATGCTGAGCCGCGCGCTCAGCCACGACCTGCCGCTGGATGCCCACCGCGAGATGTGGTTGAAGTACGCCGACATCAGCGAGCTGATGGACGAGCGCAACCTCGCCGGGCGCTGGGGCAAGTGGTACCTGAGCCCGATCATCCGGCCGCTGACCGAGCGCTATCTCAGACGCCTGGTGGCCGATCCCGAGGCGCGTTCGAAGCTGTCGCGGTTCCTTCGCTCCAAGTGGTTCCGACCGCCGTTCTCGGGAGCCAAGCTGTGCCACATCCTGCTGGATGCGATGGAGCGGATGGGAGAGCCGGAGCCGGGCCAGTCGCTGCTGCCCTGGGGCCAGCCGCTGGATTGCTTCATCACGGTGACCGACTACCACGGCTACCCCCAGACGATCACGATCGACGACCCGCCGCAGGTGGTCGAACGCGAGCACCGGCGTACCTGGCGGTTCACCCATTTGACCCGCTGGGACGGCGAGGTGGTGACCGACATGGACCGCGAGCAGCTTCCCGGGCTGGTGTTCGCCGCGCGCGCCAGTTCGTCGTACGCGGGAGCGTTCCCGCCGGTGGTGCTCAAGGAGATGGACCAGGTGCTGACCGAGCGCGGGCAGGCCTGGAACGCCCGCCCCGAGTTCGTCGAGCGGATCATCGGCGCCGGCGCGATCGGCCCGGAATGGGACGCGGTATTCTTGGACGGCGGCATCATCAACAACAAGCCGTTCGAGGCCGCGATCGGCGCGATCTGCCAGCGGACCGCGCATCGCGAGGTCGACCGGCGGCTGGTCTACGTCGAGCCCAACCCCCCGGGCGCCGAGGCCGAGACCTCCGGCACCGCGGTGCCCGGGTTCTTTCAGACCCTGCGCTCGGCGCTGTCGTCGATCCCCCGCAATGAGCCGATTCGCGACGACCTGGAGGCGATCGAGGAGATCAGTCGCAACATGGCCCGGGTAAGGCAGAACGTCGCGTTCGCGCGCCCGTTCGTGCGCGAGGCGGTGACCCGCCTGTTCTTCGGCCGGCGCGCCGGCGGCCTGACCCCCGTCCGGATCGAGCGTCTGCGCCTGAAATCGCGCGGCCGCGCGGTGCGCGACTCAGGCTTCGTGCACCGCGCCTACCTCGGCATGCGCCTGAGCCTGACCCTCGACGGCATCGCCGAGCTCGCCGCGTGCCTGGCGGGGCTGGAGTCGGGCCAGGTCGGGGACTGGCGCGGGCGGATGCAGCGCTGGGCGGTCCAACGCGGATTCACCGTCGGCGGCGACGCGCCGGCCGATCGGGCGCAGGAATTCCTCGACCATTACGATGCCCGGTTCCGAACCCGCCGCCTGCGTTTTCTGGTCTCACGCCTCAACGAGCTGTATTCGTTGGGCGCCGACTCGGTAACCCGGTCCTGGCTGGACCACGCCAAATCCGCCGCCTACGGCTGCCTCGAGGAGTCCCTGGCCCGAACCCGCGCGAGCCTCGAATGCGACCCGCTGCGCGAACGAGCGCTCAGGTTCCCGCGCGCCGCGGCCTGGGACCTGGAGGTGGATGCGTTTGCGTCCGAACTGCGCGGCCAACTGGCGCTGGAGCAGCTCGACCGGGCGACCGACGAGGCGATCTCCGAGATCGTGAGCAGCGGCGGGCGCGACGGGATCGGCCACGCGGCGCTGGACGAGGTGCTGGTCGCCTACCTCGGCTACGACTATTTCGACATCGCCACCTATCCGGCCAGCCAGTGGCGCGACCTCAACGAGCGCGAGGGGATCCGGGTCAACCGGATCAGCCCGGAGGACGCGACGACCATCCGCGAGGGCGGTGCGGAGGCGACGCTGAAGGGGATCCTGTTCAACAAGTTCGGCGCGTTCTTCTCGCGTTCGGCGCGCGAGAACGACTACCTGTGGGGTCGCCTGCACGCTGCCGACCGGCTGGTAGACATCGTGTTCTCGGCCGCCCGCCAGCGCTCGCGCGACACCCGCGCGCTCAAAAAACGCCTGTTCCACGCGATCCTCGATGCCGAGGCCCCGCAGCTACCCGGCAGCGCCGAGCTGATCGCCCAGCTCAAGCTCGAGATCGACGAGATCGCGACCGACTAGTCTTACCGCGAAACCTCCTCCGGCGACCGATTCCCTCCGCGCAACCCGTCAAAGGGACAAGGCCACTCACCCGCAACGGCAACTTGCACCGGACGCGGGCCGGCCCCCAACTCAAGCGACGAAGTAAGGAGAGATCAAATGATGCAACGAGCGCGCATGCTGCCGATCCCGCTGGCGATCGCAGCGCTGGCTTTGGGCGTGAACCCGGGATTCGCGAACGAGGACGACGACTCCGAAGACGAAATCGAATTCGCGGTCGCCGAAATATTTTTCGAACTCAACAACACCGACGGTGACTTGGGCATCCACGCGCTGATCGACGGCGAGCCGTGGAAGCGGCTGGAGATCGAAGACCCCAACGGTCGCCGGCAGCTCGCCGTGAGACTGACCAGCCGGCTGCGCCAGCAAGGCCTGACCGAGCTGTTCTTCGAGAGCGCCGAGCCGCCGTTCGACGAGCTGGACCCGCTCGATTTCTTCGCCCGGTTTCCGGCCGGTGAATACGAAATCGAAGGCGAGACCCTGGACGGGCTGGAACTGGAGTCCACCACCGAACTGACCCACGTGATGCCGGCCCCGGCCGCGCCCACGGTCAACGGCGAGCCGGCCGCGGAGGTCTGCGACGACGAAGACCCGGACTACGACGCGACCGAGGTCACCCCGCCGGTGACCATCGCCTGGCCCGCGGTGACGATGTCCCATCCGGACGCCGCCGGCGCTGGCGCCGGCGTGCAACCGCCGGTACCGGTGGCGATCGTCAACTACGAGGTCGTGGTCGAGGCCGAGATCGAAGTCGCCGGCGAGGAGTTCGACACCAAGTTCAGCGTGATCCTGCCGCCGGACGTGACCTCGATGACGGTACCGGCCGAGTTCATCGCGCAGACCGATGAGTTCAAGTACGAGGTGCTGGCGCGGGAGGAGAGCTACAACCAGACCGCGATCGAGAGCTGCTTTGTCATCGAGTAGGGAAGCTCCTTGCGACGGCAGGAGACTGGGGCTCCGTTTCGCCCGGCGCGCGAGCGGCGGGCGAATGGAGTCCCTTTTGATGCTCTGCGTGCTGGCCTCCGCCGGCGCTGCCCAGCCGCCCGCGGAGGTCACCTTCGATCCCGTTTCGCAAACGGTGAGCGTGAGCGCGACCGCGGTTCCGCGCGGTGCGCTGGTGGCCGAGATCGCGCGCCAAAGCGGCGTGCGCCTGGTCACCGACGACCCACTGCCGCTGCCGATCTCGGTCGCGTTTCGGGATCTGCCGCTGGCGCTCGCGCTGCGGCGCGTCTTGGGGGAGCGGAGCTTCGTGCTCGAGCATCGCGTCGCGGCGCGCGCCGACGGCGGTCCGCGCCGGCTGTGGATCCTGCCCGCCGATGGCCCCGCCTCGGGCGCCACCGAGCCGCCCGCGCCGGAACCCGATCGCCGCGCGCGCCTGGCCGCGGCCGCGGC
>JBFJNB010000190.1:0-5723 GCA_041633655.1 Lysobacterales bacterium
GCCGGGTTCGGCTCCGGCAGCCTCAACATCGAGCGCTTGGTTTCAATCGACGCCGGAAAAGGCGCGCTGTTCGACAATCTCGGGCCCGGCATCAGCGGTTCCTGGTATGACCCGACCCACAACGGCGAGGGCTGGATCATCCAGGTCTTCAGCCCGACCGAGGCGGTGATCTACTGGTTCACCTACGACGAAAACGGCAACCAGGCCTGGAACATCGGCATCGGCCAGCTCAAGGGCAACCAGATCGTGGTCGAGGACCCGCTGGAGACGGAGGGCGCGTTCTTCGGGCCGACGTTCGACCCCGACGACGTCGTGCTCACCAAGTGGGGCACCTACTTGTTCGCGTTCAACGAGGACTGCAACACCGGGGTCATGAGCTACGGCAGCTCCAAGGGACTCGGTTTCAACCAGTTCGACGTCATCCGCCTGACCAGCCTTCAAGGCGTGCCGTGCACGGGCTTCGACCCGACCCAGTCCGCGATCAACACGCTGGCGACCAACGTCGCCGACGCGCTGCTTCTGAACTCGATGCGGATGGACGGGCACGAAACCGACTTCTTCGGCCAGAAGTCGGCCGGCGGCGCGCCGGAGGGCCTGACCGGGATGAAGATCAAGGACCCCGTCGGGAAGGAGGGCGACGTGCTGACCGACGATCAGGGCATGCCGGCGCAGATCACCGACGAGGAAGAGGGCGACACGGTCGGGATCGAGCAGACCGGAGAGCCGGGCACGGCGGTGTTCTCCGGCCTGACCAAAGACGGCTCGCTGCAGTCGCTGGTCTCGATCGCGCTGGACGACCTCGGCCAGGGCGCCAAGAGGAGCGCCGACAAGACCGTGCGCGACGCACCCCGGCGGGCCGGCAAGGGCAGCGGCTGGGTGAGTCCAATCCCGGCGCTTAAAGGGACCTACCAAAAGGGCGCCAATGAGAGCCTCGTCACGATCACCCAGTGCGACGTGCCGCTGGACGGTGCCGTGGTCGAGGCGCGGGTCTCGTCCGCCGACGGCTCGGTCACCCTCGCGCGAGAGCTGCGCGGAATCTCGGTGGGTCAGGGGACCCAGGGTCAGGGGCAGTACCGGATCCGGATCCCGAACGATGCCAGCGGGACCGTCAATTCGCCGGCCACCGCCTGCGGTCAGTTCGTCAATACCACGGGGGACAGTTGCGCTTTCGTCGATCAGATCGACGACGTCGACGTCCCTGAGATCTGCCTGCTGATCGCCAGCGCGATGGTCGAGAACACCAGCGACCCAACCGATTTCCTGGCGGCGGCCAATTTCCTGGAGAGCTGCGCGTTCGGCTTGTACGCGACCAAGCTTTCGTGCCGGTCCGCCGGCGGCGCGATCGGTCAGGGCCAGTCGCGCCAGAACTTCGTGTGCAACAACGTCGGTCAGCAGAACAACTCGATCAACCGCTTGCTGCCGGCCGGCACCAGCAACATCTTGCTCGAACTCAACGTGAACCTGCCGGGCCGCGGCCGGCTGCAGCTCGACCCACAGGTGTCCCAGGCCAGCGCGCCGATCAACGGGCCTTATCCCGATTTCGACATCGACCTGCAGGAAGACCCGACGATCGCGAGTTTCTTCACGGTGCCGGTCGATCCGGAGCCGTTCGAGGACTACACCGCCACCGCTCGCATCACCTGTGCCGGGTCGAACACCCCGGTTACGATGTCAATCGTCGGCACCGACGGGTTCATTGACGAGGTGCAGTGCGCGATCACCGGGTCCGGCGACTGCAACCTGCGTGTGCCGGGCGCCGAGGCCGGCGTGCGGGACACCATCACAGTGGTGGTCGAGGGCGGCCCGCGCCGGCAGATCCAGATCATCTTCTGATTGAGGGCGATGCATGAATAAAATTTGCGGAGCGCTGTTGATCGGCCTGGCCTCGGCGGCGGCCGCGCAGGACGTCCAGATGCAAACCACCGAGCTGCGCGGCGGGGTCTACATGCTCGCCGGCCAGGGCGGCAACATCGCGTTGTCGGTGGGCGAGGATGCCGCGTTCATCGTGGACGATCAGTTCGCGCCGATGGCGGAGAAGATCAACTCAGCGATCGCGGACCTCACCGACCAGCCGGTCAAATTCGTGATCAACACCCACTGGCACGGCGACCACACCGGCGGCAACGAGGCGTTCGGGGACGCCGGCGCGGTGATCGTCGCGCACGACAACATCTACCACCGGATGAGCACGGATCAGTTCAACGCGTTTTTCAACGCCAACTATCCGGCCAGCCCCCGCGCGGCGCTGCCGGTGGTGACGTTCACCGAGCGGGTCACCCTGCGCCTGAACGGCGACCACGTGCACGCGATCCACATGCCCCGCGCGCACACCGACGGCGATGCGATCGTCTACTTCGAGAACGCCAACGTCCTGCACATGGGGGATCTGTTCTTCCACGGACTTTACCCGTTCATCGATTTGGACAGCGGCGGTGGCATCCACGGCTTCATCGACGGGGTCAACAAGGGCCTGGCGATCGCCAACGCCGACACCCACGTGATCCCCGGACACGGACCGCTGACCGATCGCGCCGGGCTTCAGACCTACCGCGATATGCTGGTCACGCTAAGGGATCGGATCCAGGCGCTGAAAGACGCCGGCAAGACGCTGGAGGAGGCGATCGCGGCCGAGCCCGGCGCCGAATGGGACGACGCGCAGGGCGGGGTGTTCATCACTCCGCCGCAGTTGGTGACGTTCATCTACAACTCCCTCTGACGCGAATCATCGGCGGGGACGTGGCCAGCGTCTACGACTTCAAGCCCGCTTTTCAGAGCCTGCTGCGGCCGGTATGCCGATGGTGCGCTCGTTGCGGCATCACGGCCAATCAGGTGACCGTCGCGGCGCTGGTGCTGTCGGTCGCCACCGGCGCGGCGATCGCGCTTTCCCCCGGCGAACGCTGGCCGCTGCTGGCGCTGCCGGCGGTGCTGCTGGTGCGCATGGCGCTGAACGCGATCGACGGGATGCTCGCGCGCGAGCACGGCATGGCCTCGCGGCTGGGGGCGGTGCTCAATGAACTCGGCGACATGGCTTCCGACGCGGCGCTCTACCTGCCGCTGGCGCTGGTGCCAGGCGTGCCTGCCGGCACGATTGTAGTGATCGTGGTGCTGGCGGTGATCGGCGAGGCGACCGGGCTGGCCGCGGTCCAGGTCGGGGCGTCGCGCCGCTACGACGGGCCGATGGGCAAGAGCGACCGGGCGTTCGTGTTCGGGCTGCTGGGCCTGCTGCTGGGCCTGGGCCTGGCGCCCGGGGCGTGGCTGGACTGGGTGTTGTGGGCGGTCGCCGCGGCGGCGCTGGCGACGATCTTCAACCGGGCGCGCCGGGCGCTGGCCGAAGGCGGCCCACCGGGAGACGAGCGGTAGTGGCACCGGAGCTGTCCGAACGGCTGCTGTGGACCCTGGGCGGGATCGGCGGCCTGCTGGTGATCGCCAGCGTCGCGCTCGCGATCCTGGGGCTGGTCAAGCCCGATTACGACTGGCGCGAGCTTCGCCTGCGGGTGAAGTCGTGGTGGGTGATGGCGATCATCTTCGCGCTGGCGATCTCGTTCGACCGGCGGCTGTCGCTCGCGTTCCTCGCCTTCGTCAGCTATATCGCGTTCAAGGAGTTCCTGTCGCTGGTTCCCACCCGCCGCGCCGACCGCCGGGTGCTGCTGTGGGCGTACCTGGCGATCCCGATTCAGTACGTCTGGATCGGGATCGAGTGGTACGGGATGTTCATCATCTTCGTGCCGGTGTACATGTTCCTGCTGCTGCCGGCGCGGATGGTGCTGATCGGCGTCACCGAGGGGTACCTGCGGGCCGCCGGGACGCTGCACTGGGGGCTGATGACGACCGTGTTCTCGCTCGGCCACGCGGCGTTCCTGCTGGTGCTGCCGGCGGAAGGCAACCCCGGCGCGGGCGGGCCCGGCCTGCTTCTGTATTTGATCCTTCTGACCCAGCTCAACGACGTCGCCCAGTTCATCTGGGGCAAGTCGCTGGGCAGGCGCAAGGTGCTGCCGACGGTGAGCCCCGGCAAGACCTACGAGGGGCTGGTGGGCGGAGTCGCCACGACCATCGTGCTGGCCACGCTGCTCGGGCCGTGGCTGACCCCGATGTCGCTGCTGCATTCGGCGGCAGCCGGCGCGCTGATCGGCTTCGGCGGGTTCTTGGGCGACGTCACCGTGTCGGCGATCAAGCGCGACCTCGGCACCAAGGACTCGGGCGACCTGCTGCCGGGCCACGGCGGGATCCTGGACCGGGTCGACAGCCTGACCTTCACCGCGCCGCTCTTTTTCCACTTCGTCTTCTATCTGTATTACTGAGGCTCGCCGGTGATCGCACTCCTGAGGTGGACATTTTTTCTGCTGGTCGTGCGCCCGATCGTACTGGTGATTCTGGGGCTCAACGTGCGCCATCGCGAGCGCCTCCCGCTGACCGGTCCCGCGATCCTGGTGGCCAACCACAACAGCCATTTCGACACGATGGTGCTGATGTCGCTGTATCCGCTGCGCGCGCTGCCGAAGCTGCGCCCGGTCGCGGCGGCGGATTACTTCATGCGTTCCGGGGCGCTCCAGTGGTTCTCGACCCGGATCATCGGGATCATCCCGGTCGACCGAGGGGCCCGCGCCCGCGGAGAGGACCCGCTGGCCGGCGCCGGCTTAGCGCTCGATCACGGCGACATCCTGATCCTGTTCCCGGAGGGGACCCGCGGCGAACCCGAGGCGATGGCCAAGTTCAAGAAGGGCGTCGCGCACCTGGTCAAGCGTCACCCCGAGGTGCCGGTTTATCCGATCTTCCTGCACGGCTCCGGCAAGGTGCTGCCCAAGGGAGCGGTGATCCCGGTGCCGTTCTTCGTCGACGTCTTCGTCGGCGAGCCGCTCGCCTGGTCCGGCGAGGTAGACGCCTATATGGACCAGCTCAACACTTACATGGCCGCGCTGGCCAAAGAGGGCAAGTTCCCCCCGTGGGAGTAAGGCGCGACGCGACGGTGGCCGGTGCATGGGGCTTTGCCGAGGCCACCGCGTTTTTCATCGTGCCCGACGTCTGGCTGACCTACCTCGCGTTCGCGAATGGCCGCCGCCGGGCGCTGATCGGGGCGCTGGCCGCGCTCGCCGGCGCGATCCCCGGCGGCCTGCTGGTCTACTGGCTCGCCACCATCGGCCCCGGCCAGGTCACGGGGTTCATCCAGGCGCTGCCTGGAATCTCCGCGACGCTGATCGACCGGGTCGGCCACGCTCTCTCCGAGCACGGCCCGCTCGCCATCATCGCCGGCGCATTCCAGGGCACCCCGTACAAGATCTACGCCGCCCAGGCGCCCGCCGCGGCCATCGGCCCCGTCGAGTTCGCGCTGATCTCGATCCCCGCCCGCGGCCTGCGCTTCGCCCTGGTCGCCGTGCTGGCCGCCGCCATCGCCCACGCCATGAGGAACTGGACTTCCCGCCTGCGGCTGACCCTCCTCACCGCCTTCTGGATCTTCTTCTACGCGCTGTATTTCTGGCTGATGTCCTGAGCCGTCGCGGTCGCCGGCGGGTGCTTCCTGATACGCGCTACTCGCTGCCGGCTGCGGCGACCGCGGCGGAGGCCTTGGGAGTGAGCGTGTCGAGCTTCATCCAGTCCTGCGCGGGTAGGCCCAGGTAGGCGTCGACGAAGACCGGGATGATGCCCCAGGGGCGGGTGCTTTCGGAATTCCACAGGGTCACCAGACCCACGTTGGCGTCGGGGATCAGCGCGATGGCGGCGCCGTAGCC
>JBFJNB010000191.1:0-5692 GCA_041633655.1 Lysobacterales bacterium
CACCGAGATCGCCGGGTCGCGCGCCGCCAGCCGATGGATCGTCCGGTACAGATGCGTGCGGTACCACTGAAGGTCGGCGGCCAGCAGATCCTCGGGCAGGTCTTCGATCCGGCCCTCGCGCGTCAGGCGCCAGTGGCGCTCTCCATCGATCACCCGCACCACCCGCAGGTCCCGGGCCGTGGTCTCGATCCGAAACCGGGGCTTTTCGAAATCCATCGTGATCACCGCGTAGACCACGGTGGGTTCGCCGGCGCGATTCTGCTGGGACCCGTTGACCGTATTGGTCAGTGCCGCCCAGGCCTCGCGGCCACCGATCGCGTTCAGCATCTTCTCGGCCATGCGTTCGGCGGCCTCTGAAGATTCCCCGGCGTCCGCCGCGTGCGCAGGCATGGATGAGGCGGCGATCAGCAGCGCGCAAAGAGCCGGTATGATCATCTTGAAATTCATCGGGCGACTCCCGTTCAGTCCGCGTACCCGCTGCCGATGGCCGACAACGGCAAATCCAGTTCCAGCTCCGGCACCTGGCGGGCGATCCAGGCGGTGAAGGTATTGCTGTTGGGGCCCGGAAACGCCTTGTAGGTCGATTTCCAGGGATAGGAGCGGGCGGCCCGATCGATCGCGTCGATCAGCGCCTCTGCCTGGTGCCCGCGATGGGCCTTCAGCAGCCTCGGCCGGGCGCCGTACCAGTAGCGATCGGGGATATCGCGCCGAATGCCCATCACCGGCTGCCCCCGGCGACCGCGCCAGCCGACCACGTCGTACAGGGTGTAGAAATCCTCGTCGGAGCGCTTGACCGCGATCCAGGTGTGGATCGCGAACCAGCCGCGCCAGCCCCAGGCATCGGCGCCGTAGACGTGGACCACCGCGTCCCGGGTTTGCGCAGGATCGGGCGCGATCCCGGCCGATTCGCGGCTCGCGGTGCGCCAGCCCCCGGAGCTGCAGCTCGCCTGCAGCAGCACGATCAACACAATCGCGGTGGCGGATCTTACCCTGTGCATCGCGCTATCGTGCCAAAACGAGGCGCGGTTTCAATCGCTCAAAGGTCACGGCTTGAACACCATCAGATAGAACACCGCCAGCAGCGCCGCGAACGCGGGCCAGCCCAGCGCGAACCAGATTCGAAACAGCCGCCGGTAGGCCTGCGGCAGCGGCTGTCCGTTGCGTGCCGCCGCGGCCGCCAGATCGCGCATTCTCATCTGCAGGAACACCACCGGGATCCAGCAGGCCCCGGCCAGCAGATAAAGCGCCACGGAAAAGACGATCCAGCGGCTGCTCCAGGGATAGCCGACCAGGGCGACCATCCAGAGGCCGGTCAGCGGCTGGATGATGATCGCCGGGGTCGTGAACCACCAGTCCGCCCTCACCACCTCGCGCGCGACCGCGGCCACCACCCGGGGGTCGCCATCGCGCCAGGCGCGCCACTGATAGAACGCGGTCCCCAGACCGGTCCCGAACAGCACAGTGGCCGAGACGATGTGCAGGGTTTTCAGCCACAAATAGGTCATCGCTTCGGCTCCAGCACCACCATGACCAGCAGCGCGGGGATCAGCGGGAGGTTCTTGAGCAGGCCCCCGGCGGGCTCCAGCCACAGCGCCGGCATCGCCCAACCTAGGGTCACGGTGTAGGCGAGCACGCTGATCAGCATCAGCGCCAGCGCCCAGCGGACCGCAATCCCGAGCAGCAGCATCGCGCCGAGCAGCAGATTCACCCCGCCGGCCGCCAGCGCCAGGGTCGAGCCGGCCGAAGGTCCGAGGCCAAGGGCGGCCACCCAGGATGCCGTGGCCTCCGGGGGCGCGGTCAGCCCGACCAGCCCGGAGCCGATCCACAGCAGCGCCAGCGCCACGCGGAGCAGCGGGCGCAGCGGATACAGCGCGGCGTGCCAGCGATCCGCGGTGTCCGCTGGGTTCGCGGCGAGTGATTCCTCGACGGATTGGGACGAGCGCCCCAGCAACGCCCGCGTGTCCTCCATCGCTCCGGCCGCCCCGACGTGGCCCTGCTCGAGCATCCGCATCATCGTCGACCCCAGCGGTCCGACCCCGATCCGCTCGCCGAGCCAGGCCCCGGCCCGGGCCAACGCCAGCGGGACCCGTACGATGCGCCGGCCGCGCCGGCCGAGCCACCCGCGGTACGCCGCCAGGTAGTCGACGAGGGACGTCTCTCGCGGGCCCACCAGCTCGATCACCTGGCGCACGGCCAGACGTTGTTCGAGGCACCGGATCACCGCCCCCACCAGATCTTCCAGGGTGACCGGCTGCAGTCGCTGGCGGCCGTCCCCGGGAACCAGCAGCGCCCCGGGGAGGCAGGCCAACGCCCGCAGCAGCGCGGTTCCGCCGTAGCTGGCGTGCGGGGAATGCACCAGCGCGGGCCGCAACACCGTGAAATCGAGCCCGCTTTCCTCAAGCAGCCGATCGCCGAGATGCTTGGAGCGGATGAACTCGGTCTCCGCCGGGTCACCCAGCGCCGAGATCTGAATCACCCGCGCCACGCCGGCCAGCTCGCACCCGGACCACAACGCACGCGGGCCATCGACGTGAACCGCGGTGAATCCCTGGCCCCGTCGCGGACGCAGGATGCCGACCGCGTTGACCACGGCGTCGAAGCCGCGCAACCGCTCGGCCCACCGCGCCGGGTCGTGATCGAGCGACAGATCGCATGCCACCGCGCCGGCCATGCCGTGGGCGAACCCGCCCGACCGGGTCAGCGAACGCGCAGCGCGGACGCCGCCGACCACCCGATGGCCCCGCGCCGACAGCGCGGCGGCCAGGTGGGATCCGATAAAGCCGCCGGCGCCCAGAACCAGGACGTTCATGGTGCGGGAAGTGCCCCTTGGTTACTCGATCACCGTGCGGTACATGCTGTTTTTGGGATTGGAGAAGACCCGCCGGATGAGCGGGGAGAAGGTCTCCAGCGACAGCTTCGGCTTATCGGCATCGAACGCGCGATTGTCGTATTTCTCGATGAAAGCCTCGGTGCGATCGAAATGCGGCGAACCCCGGAACTGCTCCCGCATGTTGCGATCCAGCCCGATGTGGTGGAAGAAGTTGTAGCCCTGGAAAATGCCATGGTGCTTGATCATCCAGTGGTTTTCCTCGTCGACGAAGGGCTTGAGGATCGCCGCGGCGACGTCAGGGTGATTGGTGCTGCCGAGCGTGTCGCCGATGTCGTGGAGCAGCGCGCAGACCACGTACTCGTCGTCCTCGCCGGCCTCGGCGGCCAGCTCCGCGGTCTGGAGAGAGTGCTGCAGCCGGTCGACCGGAAAGCCGCCGTAGTCGTCGGCCAGCAGACTCATGTGGGCGAGAATCCGATCGGGCAGGCCGGCGATGAACTTGAGCTGCTCGCCGACGATGACCTGCCAGTCCTCGGCGGTGCTGCTTGCCATGGTCTTGAAGTGCGTCTGTGGCAACTTTCGAGGCTCCGTGGGGGCGGGTCTGCGACTGTATCACAGCCCGCAAATCCCTCGCCCTCGAAGCTCAGTCCGCCGGGATCGGCGGCGGGCCGTCCGGGATGTAGGCCCGGTAGACGATGTCGCCCTTGCTCGAGGCGAACTCGTCGCGCACCGCCGCGAGCGCCTCCGGCTGCTGATACAGGTCGACCATGGTCGCGGCCAAAGTCTTGGCCGCCAGCAGCATTCCCTTGTGCCCGATCGACAATCCGCCGGTGGCGACCACCGGCCACGCGTGCCAAGGCGCATCGAGCGGCGAGGTGGCCACCGAGACATGCAGCGTCGGCGCAACCCAGCTCACGTCGCCCACGTCGGTCGAGCCGCCTTCCTGCTCCTGGCCCTCGAGCGCGAGGATCTCGGTCTTCATCCCGACCGGCGGGACGCCGGTGGCACGCTGGATCGCGCGCGCGAACTCCTGCTCCTCCTCGGTGTAGACCTGCGGGCCGAGCCAGCGCAGGTTCGAATCCAGCAGCTTCGCGCCCGCGGCGTTGTTGAGGATCTCCCAGCTCCCGGCCTGCAGCGTGACCTTCACCTCGGTCTCGGTCATCAACGCGGCGCCCTCGGCCACCTTGCGCACGCGCGCGAGCAGCGATTCCACCTCGGAGCGCTGCCAGTCGCGCGCCCACAGCCACACCTTGCCGTACTCGGGCACCACGTTGGGCACGTCGCCCCCGGCCACGATGGTGTAGTGCAGCCGCGAGGTCGGCTTGATGTGCTCGCGCATCATGTTGATCCCGTCGGTGAACGCCTCGACGCCGTCCACCGCGCTACGCCCGTTCCACGGATCCGAGGCGGCGTGCGCGGTACGGCCGTGAAACTCGACGATCAGGTCGACCATCGCCTGGCTCGAGGTCATGTCGGCCTGGGTCTTGTCGCTCGGATGCCACGCGAGCACCGCGTCCAGGTCGTCGAAGAAGCCGTCGCGCACCATATAGGTCTTGCCGCCCACGGCTTCCTCGGCCGGGGTGCCGTAGAAGCGGATCGTGCCGTTGAGGTTGCCGGCGGCGATCTGCTGCTTGATCGCGAGCGCGGCGCCGATGCTGGCCGCGCCGAACAGGTTGTGCCCGCACCCGTGCCCCCCGGCGCCCGCGACCAGCGGTTCCTTGGTCGAGGTGGCTTTCTGAGAGATGCCGGGCAGCGCGTCGTACTCGCCCATCACGCCGATGATCGGCCGGCCCTCGCCGTAGCTGGCAATGAACGCGGTGGGCATGCCGCCGACGCCCCGCTCGACCGCGAATCCGTAGCGCTCGGCGTAGTCGGCCAGCGCGGCCGCCGAGCGGTGCTCGCGCAGCGCGGTTTCGGCCAACGCCCAGATCTGATCCGACAGCGCGATCAACTCCTCGGCATGGACATCGACCGCGTTGACCGCGGCGAGCTTGGCGGGACTCGGTTGGGCGTCGCCAGCGGCGACTGAAAACGGCGCCAGCATGAGCAAGGCGGATAAACGAAGCACGACAGCGTGCGAGGTCGTGGTCGGCATCTGGCAGGTCTCCCTGACGCCCGGCGAAGGGCGCGTCGAAAAGGCGTCAGGTTAGCGCTGCACCGCGCGGGCAGGCAAGTGAGTCCGCGCCAAATGACGCGGAGCGGGTTGCCGGGATAGTGTCCTGTTTAGAGATCCCTGACGACCCGGAAGCCGACGATGCAGGTCGTGGCCTCGGCCGCCGCCGGGATGCGGTGAGCCGAGCGCGCGAAGCGCGGTTGACTGGCCCAGGATCCGCCCTTGATCACCCGACGCGCACAGTCCGAAGTCTGGCGCCCCGATCCGTCCGCCGGAACGCCGTCCAGCGTCGGCTCGTAGCAGTCGCTGACCCACTCCATCACATTGCCGCCGATGTCGTGAAGGCCGAAGGGATTGGGGTCAAAGCTGCCGACCACGGCGGGTCCCCAGTTCCCGTCACCGTACCGGGCGAAGGACTCCGGCCATTCCCAACTCGCGATCTTGTCCCGCGCGCCGGCGAGATTTTCCACCGCTTTTCTGGGTGTGCCGTCGCCCCACCAGTACGGCGAGGTGGTGCCGGCCCTCAAGGCATATTCGAACTCCGCCTCGGTCGGCAATCGATACGCCTTGCCGGTCTGCTCGCTCAACCACGCGGTATAGGCCGCGGCATCGTTCCAGGACACGTGTACCACCGGCAACTCGTCGCGCGCGTCGTCCCCATTGAAGTCTTTGCGCCAATCGACGCCGCTGGCGCTGACCAGCTGTCCATCCCTTACTTCGTAGATCCGGGACTCACCCGCTTTCTCCGCGTC
>JBFJNB010000192.1:0-5686 GCA_041633655.1 Lysobacterales bacterium
AGGGCGCGACGTGCTGATGTTCATCGACAACATCTATCGCTACACGCTGGCGGGGGTGGAGGTCTCGGCGCTGCTCGGGCGGATGCCCTCGGCGGTGGGCTACCAGCCGACGCTGGCCAAGGAGATGGGCGACCTGCAGGAGCGGATCACCTCGACCAAGACCGGCTCGATCACGTCGTTCCAGGCAGTCTACGTGCCGGCCGACGACCTGACCGACCCGTCGCCGGCGACTACGTTCGCGCACCTCGACGCGACCCTGGTGCTGTCGCGCCAGATCGCCGAGCTGGGGATCTACCCGGCGGTAGACCCGCTGGATTCCACCAGCCGCCTGCTGGATCCGAACATGGTCGGCCAGGAACACTACGGCACCGCGCGCGCGGTGCAGTCGACCCTGCAGCGCTACAAGGAATTGAAGGACATCATCGCGATCCTCGGCATGGACGAACTCTCGGAGGACGACAAGCTGACGGTGGCGCGTGCGCGCAAGATCGAGCGCTTCTTCTCGCAGCCGTTCTTTGTCGCCGAGGCGTTCACCGGCTCGAGCGGCAAGTACGTGTCGCTGGCGGACTCGATCCGCGGCTTCAAGGGCATCGTCGAGGGCGACTACGACCACCTGCCGGAGCAGGCGTTCTACATGGTCGGCCCGATCGAGGAAGCCGAGGAGAAGGGCAAACAACTCGCGGAGAAAGCCGCCTGACATGGCCGAGCTGCACTGCAACATCGTCAGCGCGCAAGAAGAGCTCTACGATGGCCCGGCCGCGATGGTCGTGGCCACCGGGGAGATGGGCGAGCTTGGGATCATGCCCCAGCACGCACCGCTGATCACGCGGCTCAAGCCAGGCAAGGTCCGGGTGATCAAGGAAGACGAGGAAGAAGAGTTTCTTTACATCTCGGGCGGGATTCTCGAGGTCCAGCCGCACCTGGTCACGATCCTGGCCGATACCGCGATCCGCGCCCACGACCTGGACGAGGCCGCGGCACTGAAGGCCAAGGAAGAGGCCGAGCGGACACTGGCCGACCACGACGCGGAGATCGACCACGCGCTGGCCCAGGCCCAGCTCGCCGAGGCGATGGCGCAACTGGCCGCGCTGGAGCACCTGAGGAAACGCGTCAAGCGACGCTAGCCGAAGCGGCCTTCCACCTTGCGGAGTCGGCACCCGTTTTCGGCCTGCGCTGAGAACGGGACCCCTTAAAGCCGGGGCTGATTTCGCTTATTCTTGAGGCGCTTGCCGACCACCGCGGAGGGGAGCCGAAAATTGATTCAACTGCTGCGCATCACCGGCTTCCTGCTGGTCATATTCGGCGCCCTGGTGATCCTGACCTGGCTGGTTGAGCCGTTGCGGGCACTGTGGCCGCTGCTTTTGAACCTGCCGATCGCGATTCAGATCGGCCTGCTCGCGGGAACGGTCGGGTTCCTGCTGCTGATGGCCTCGCTGATCTACGAGCGCTGGCGGGAGCGCGCCGCCGACCAAGAGCTCCGGGACGAATGATCATCGTCACCACCGATTTCGTAACCGGGCGCGAGATTGCCGAAACCCTCGGAATCGCGCGCGGCCGCACGATCCGCGCCAAGCACATTGGCAAGGACATCATGGCGGGGCTGCGCACGCTGGTTGGCGGGGAGCTGAAGGAATATAGTGAAATGCTCATCGAGTCGCGCAACGAGGCGATCCTGAGAATGACCCGCAATGCAGAGCAGATGGGCGCCGACGCGGTGATCGCGGCGCGCTTCGTCACCTCCCAGGTGATGTCCGGCGCGGCCGAGCTGTTGGCCTACGGCACCGCGGTCAGGCTGGCGCCGGAATGAACGCGCGCCATCTCGCCATCCTGGCCCTGCTGCTGCCGCTGGTCGCGCCGGCCGCCGGCATGTACAAGTGGGTCGACAAGGACGGCAACGTGCATTTTTCCGATCGGCCGCCCGAGGAGGAACAGGCATCGGTCGAGGAGCTGGAACTGGACCTGGACCTCGATCCGGGGCGTGAGGCCGAGGGCGCGACCCGGCTCGAGGACAGCCAGAACCGCCTGGACCAGCGCCGCCAGACGCGCACCGCGGCCGAGGAGCGGCGCGCGAAACAGCGCGCGGAAGCCGAAAAGAAAGCCGCCCAGCGCCAGGCCCAGTGCCACCTGGCGCGCAGCAACCTGCAAGTCCTGCAAGAACAACGGCCGGTCTTCACCTTCAACGAACAGGGCGAACGGGTCTACGTCGAGGACCAGCAGCGCCAGGCCAGGATTCGGGAATTCGAGGACGCGGTAAGGCAGTACTGCGGCTAGGAGACTCGGGATCAAACGCCCGCTACACATCGTCGTGCTGGCCGCCGGCAAGGGCAAGCGGATGCGCTCGGAGCTCCCCAAGGTGCTCCAGCCGCTCGCTCGGCGACCGCTGCTCGGGCACGTGCTCGCGGCGGCACGCGCGCTCGGACCGGAGCGGATCCACCTGGTGGTCGGCCACGGCGCCGACGAGGTGCGCGCGGCCGTCGGTGATGCCGCCGACCTCGACTGGGTGACACAGGAGCAGCAGCTGGGCACCGGCCACGCGGTGCAGATGGCGCTCCCGGGGATCCCGGCCGGGGCCCAGGTGCTGGTGCTGATGGGCGACGCCCCGCTGGTCAGCCCGGAGACCTTGAGCGCGGTGATCCGCGATGCCGGCGACGGCTTCGGGATCCTGTCCGCGGTGGTTCCCGAACCCCACGGCTACGGGCGCATCGTGCGCGGCGCCGACGGCGCGGTCGAGCGGATCGTCGAGGAAGCCGACGCCGACGCCCCGACGCGCGCGATCCGCGAGGTCAACAGCGGCATGGCCACCGCGCCGGCGGCGGCGCTGACGGGGTGGCTGGCCGAGGTCGGGCGCGACAACGCCCAGGGCGAGATCTACCTGACCGATTGCGCCGCGGCGGCACGCGCCGGCGGCGCCACCGTCAGCGCGACGGTCGCGCGCGCGCCGGAGGAAATCCTCGGCGCCAACGACCGCTGGCAGCGGGCGGTGCTGGAGCGCGAGCACCAGCGCCGGGTGGCGCGCGGCCTGTGCGCGGCCGGTGCGACCCTGATGGACCCGGCGCGGATCGACGTGCGCGGTACCCTGACGGTCGCCGCCGGGGTCGTGATCGACGTCAACGCGGTGTTCGAGGGCGACAACGCGCTGGCCGAGGGGGTTTCGGTCGGCGCCCATTGCGTGCTGACCGACTGCCGGCTCGGGCCGGGCACCCGGGTGCACCCGCACTCGGTGCTGGAAGGCGTCGTCACCGAAGGCGAATGCGACATCGGGCCGTTCGCGCGCCTGCGCCCGGGCACGGTGCTCGGGCGCGAGACTCGGGTCGGCAATTTCGTCGAGACCAAGAAGGCGGTGCTCGGCCGCGGCTCCAAGGCGAGTCATCTGAGCTATCTGGGCGACACCGAGATTGGGGCCGAGGTGAACATCGGGGCCGGCACCATCACCTGCAACTACGACGGGGTCAACAAGCACCGCACCGTGATCGGCGACCGCGCATTCATCGGGTCCGACACGCAACTGGTGGCACCGGTCGAGGTAGGGGCGGGAGCGACGATCGGCGCCGGGTCGACCATCACCAAGACCGCGCCGCCGGACGCGCTGACGCTGTCGCGGGCCAGGCAGGTCACGGTGGAGAACTGGAAGCGTCCTAAGAAGAAGTAGCCTGGGCGCCGCCCAGCCGCTCGGCGATCCCGCCCAGCGCCCGGGTCACGATGCTGGCCTGATCCAGCGGTTCGACCCGGTCCGACGCCAGGTCCTGCGCCAGTTCGCTCAACGATTTCTCGGCCGCCCGCAGGCCGCGCTGATCGACGAACAGGTATTGCCCGGTGATCGGACTGATCCACGACAGCTTGGCGCGAATGTCGTGGCCCTGGTCCTGGTGGAAGATGACCCATTTACCGGTCGGCCAGGCGCGCACCTGGTCCAGCATTTCGCTCAAACCGTCGGGTTCGTCCACGACCTCGGTTGCGTCCAGATCGACCTGATCCAGCAGGCTCTCACCGCTGATCGTGATCCCGCCCGGGTCGACCTCGACCAGCACCGCGTCGCTGCCCGATTCGCGCAGCAGCGCCTGGTGAATCCGTGCCAGGTGCTTCAGGATCTTGTCGATCTCTGCGTCCTGATAGCCGACCGCCTTGAGCCCCTTGGACAGCGCCCGGGCCAGCACCGGCATACGGGTGCGCAGGCGCTTGATCGCCTTTTCGCTGCGCTTGAAGCTCACGCTCCAGATCAGCTCGTCGGCGGTGGCCAGCGCGCGTTTCCATTGCTCGCTGTTGAGCCCGTGGCGCAGCACCGTCAGTACCATCACGTGAGCCCAGGCCCGCTCCAGCAGGTTGCGCACCAGGCCCGGCAGCGGACGGTTCTGGAGCCGCCGGCTCAGCAGCTTGGCCACGTTGTGGCGCGCGAACGCCAGTTGCTCGCTGCCACGCATGCTCTGCGCCGCTCGCCGCGCGCGCCGCTCGGCGATCCGCTCGCGCGCCAGCCGGAACGCTCTCAGATCCCCGAGCAGGCGCTCCAGCACCCGCTCATCGTCCCAGAATTCCCGGACCACCAGATCGACGGTCTCGTGGGCCTTGGCCAGCACCTCGCCGCCGCGATCGCTGCCGGGGCTCCAGCCGACCGCGGTCAGGGACAACTCCTCGAGCAGCCGACGCGCCGGCGATTCCGGGGCCATCACCCGCGCCGGATCGCCCAGCGCGGCGCGCAGGTACGGCACCTGCAGCCGCCTGAGCGCGCCATGGAAGGGGTCCGGCAGATGGCGATCTGCGGACACGAAGTCGAACATCATCCCCAGCAAATCGAGGGTGTCCTCGTCCGCCGGCGACAACGAGCACGGTTCGCCACCGCGCCCGGTTTTCAGCAGTTCGGTCTTGATCGCGTCAGCGGTAAGCCCGTTCCCGTCGCTGCTGGCGAGCTCGGTCTGCAGCGAGGAGAGCACTTCGCGCAGTGCTCGGGTCGGCGCCGCCGGCGCGGTCGCGGGCGGCATCAGCGATTGCCGGCGCCGGGCCAGCATCGTCCGGACCCGGTCGATCAGCTGTCGCTCGAGCTCATACTCGGCCGCTTCGGCGTCACGCTCCAGCGCCGCTTCACGCTCCAGCGCTGCCTGCGCCGCGTCGCTGTCGGCGCTTGCCGGCTGGGTCGTGGGCTCACGCTCGATCGAGTACTTGAGCTCAGGCACGACGCCGGCTTCGGCCAGCCCCTGGTTCAGCCGCTGGTAGAGGCCCTCGAGCGCGCGCACGAGCCCCTGGTCGAAGCTCTTGTAAAGGGCCTGGTGAACCTCGATTTCCGATTCGACGGTGACCAGCGTGTCGCGGAACGCCGCACACAGCGCGCGCGGCGCGGCCGGGTTCAGGTCATTGCTCAGTGCCCCGCGGCCGGTCAGTTGGCCGAGGCGAACGCCGAGCGCGTAAAGCTCGCGGGTCAGCCGGATCTCGGCCGAGTCGACGATGCTGTCCACGGCCAGGGTCACCGCGAGGTCGCGATCGTCCAGAATCCGCAGCTCGCGGCGGCCGCTCTGCTCCGACGCACGCGGGACCGCGCGCCGCTCGCGGAAGAACTGGGTCAGGCCGTCATCGACCCGTTCCACGAATGCCCGGCACAGCCGGTTGCGGCGCCGCTCGAGCTCGCGCATACCTTCGAAGTAGCGGGCCTGATCGACGTCGCTGCGGGCCTCGGCGGCCAGCTCGAACAGCCGGTCGC
>JBFJNB010000193.1:0-5675 GCA_041633655.1 Lysobacterales bacterium
CATCTTGCGGTATTTGCCGAGATAACCGCGCGCGCCGTCGACCACCGCGGTGGTGTTGTGGTAAAGCCCCGGGGCGCGGCGTTCGAACAGGCTGACGACGATCGCGACGTCGTGCTCGGCGGCCAGCTTCGCGAACGTTTCGGTGCTCGGCCCCGGCACCGGCTCGGCCAGCGCATAGTGCGCGTCGTCCTCGCTCTGGCAGAAATAGCGCGAGCGGAACAGCTCCGGGAGGCAGATGACCTGCGCCCCCTGGTCGATCGCCTCGCGAGTCAGCGCCAGCGCCTTTTCCATGTTTTCTTCCGGGTTCTCCCCGCAGCGCATCTGCACCAGCGCCACGCTGACCGCCTGTTTGTCGTTTGCCTTCATTTTGCCTTCCCGTTCGGATGGACCTCGAGGTAGGTTTCCGCGTCGAAGCAGGCGCGGTACTGATCCAGAATCTCCACCCCGCGCTTGGGCCGTATCGTGCCGGCGTCGATCTTCTGCTTGACCAGCTCCTGCATCCGCCGCTGCAGGTCATTGGCAAAATACTGCACCTGCTCGAGCATGTCGCGCACCCGGGTCCCGGGGATCACTTTTTCGATCCAGAAATTGCCGTCCTCGTCGGCGCTGCCGTAGACGTGCGCCTCGCTGACCCGCCCGAACAGGTTGTGGGCATCGCCCATGATGTCCTGGTAGGCGCCCATCAGGAAAAAACCCAGAAAATACGGTTCGCCCGGCGCTAGCGGGTGCAACTCGAGAAAATTGCGGTCGTCGTTGGCCGACACGTACTGGGTGATGCGGCCGTCCGAATCGCAGGTCAGATCCACCAGCACCGCGCGCTGGGTCGGGCGCTCGTCGAGCCGGTCCAGGGGCACGATCGGGAACGGCTGCTGGATCGCCCAGTGATCCAGCACCGACTGGAACACCGAAAAATCGATCAGGTATTGATCGACCAGCAGCTCCTGGAGTTCGTCGAACTCGGGCGGCCGCGGGTTCGGATCGACCTCGCGCAGTTTCCTGAGAATCGCCGCGCAACTGCTCCAGTAGAGCCGCTCGATGAGCGCGTTCTGCGCCAACGAAAGATACCCCATGCCGAACAGCGTATGGGCCTCCTCGTGGATTTCGATCACGTCGTGATACGACTCGATCAGCTCGTCGACGGTCAATCCTTCCTCGGCCTCGGCCGAGCGCAGCCAGGCGACCATCTCGTGAAGCTGCTGCAGGGTGCGATGGGGCTTCGGCGGCAGTTTCGGTTCATCCCCGGCGCGGTCCTTTTGAAACGCACCCAGCGTCTCCACCACCAGCACCGAGTGGTGCGCGGTCATCGCGCGACCGCTCTCCGACATCAGGATCGGATGCGGCACCTCGCGGTCATCGCAGGCGTCCTTGATCGCGGAGACTACCGCGTTGGCGTATTCCTGCAGGCTGTAGTTGATGCTGCCCTCCTCGAATGCGCCGGTGTAGTTCACCCCGAGCCCGCCGCCGACGTCGATGTAGCGCACCGGCAGACCGGCGCGGACCAGTTCGGCGTAGGTCTGGGTCAACTCGCGCGCGGCCTGCCTGATGTGGGTGATTTGGGAGATCTGGCTGCCCAGATGGAAATGCAGCAGGACCAGCCGGTGCGCCGCGTCACGGTTTTTCAGTTGCTCGACGATCTCGACCAGTTCGGGCAGCGAGATCCCAAACTTGGACTGGTACCCGCCGGAGGCGGCCCATTTGCCGGCGCCCGCGGTGCGCAGCCTGACCCGCACCCCGAACTGGACCGCCGCGCCGCGCTCGTCGGCCAGGTCCATCAGGTGCTCGAACTCGGCGTACTTTTCCATCACCGGAATCACGTTCTTGCCGAGTTCCTGGGCGGCCAGGATCAGGTTCAGCATCGAGCGGTCCTTGACCCCGTTGCAGATCAGCGGGGTGTCGTCGGAAACCAGGTGCGCCAGCGTGGCCACCAGCTCGGCGCGGGAGCCGCACTCGAGCCCCATCCCGAACGGCTTGCCGGCGCCGAGCACTTCCTCGACCACCTCGTGGAGCTGATTGACCTTGATCGGATAGATCGCGCGGTAGACGTTCTGGTAACCGGCCTCGGCGATCGCGTCGGCGAACGCCCGGTTGAGGCGCTGCACGCGCGCGCGCAGCACGTCCTGGAATCGCAGCAGCACCGGAAACCGGACCCCGCGCCGGCGCAGCTCGTCGATCACGTCGGTGATGTCGATCGACAGCTCCTTGCCGTCGAACGGGCGCACCGCCATGTGGCCGTGCTCGTTGACGACGAAGAAACCGTCGCTCCAGGCATCGACCCGATACAGCTCGGCGGCACCGCGAATGGTCCAGCCCGAAGCCGGCGAGTCGGCCGCGGGCGGCTGTACCTGGGACTTGCTGCCGGAGGCGGTCATGGCTGGTGGCCTATTCGCCCAGCACGCAGGCGAAGATCAGCGGCGCGACGATGGTCGCGTCGGACTCGATGATGTACTTGGGCGTGTCGGCCGACAGCTTGCCCCAGGTGATCTTCTCGTTCGGCACGGCGCCGGAATAGGAACCGTAGCTGGTGGTCGAGTCGCTGATCTGGCAGAAATAGCCCCAGCGCGGAATCGTGTCCTTCTTCAGGTCCTGCTGCAGCATCGGCACCACGCAGATCGGGAAATCGCCGGCGATGCCGCCGCCGATCTGGAAGAAGCCGATCGACGAGTTGGCGCAGGTTTCCTCGTACCACCGCGCCAGCATGATCATGTACTCGATCCCGCCGCGCACCGTGTGCACGTTGCCGATCTCCCCGGTGATGACATGTGAGGCGTAGATGTTGCCCAGCGTCGAGTCCTCCCAGCCGGGCACGATCACCGGCAGGTCGCGCTCGGCCGCGGCCACCAGCCAACTGTCCGCCGGGTCGATCTGGTAGTGCTCCTCCAGCGCTCTTGAGCGGATGAGCTGGTACATGAACTCGTGCGGGAAATACTGGCGGCCGGCCTGATCGGCCTCGGTCCAGGCATCGAGGATCGCGTGCTCGATCCGGCGGATCGCCTCTTCTTCCGGAATGCAGGTGTCGGTGACCCGGTTCAGGTGCCGGCTCAAGAGCTGCTCCTCGTCGGCCGCGCTCAACTCCCGGTAATTCGGTACCCGCAGATAGTGATCGTGGGCGACCAGGTTGAACAGGTCCTCCTCCAGGTTGGCGCCGGTGCAGCAGATCGCGTGGACTTTTTCCTGGCGGATCATCTCCGCCAGCGACAGGCCGAGTTCGGCGGTGCTCATCGCGCCGGCCAGCGTCATGAACATCACCCCGCCCTGGTCGAGATGGCGCACGTAGCCGTCGGCCGCGTCGATCAGCGCGGCGGCGTTGAAATGCCGGTAATGGTGGTGGACGAAATCGCTGATCGTGGTCATGTTGCCGGTACCTGTTGGGTGAGGCAGTGAAAGGTGCCGAGCCCGAGCACCAGATCGGTACAGTCTATGCCGATCACCTCGCGATCGGAAAAAAGCCGCGCCAGCGCCTGCCGGTTGGGCTCGTCGGCCGGGTCGTTGAACGCGGGCATCACGACGACCCGGTTGCCAATGTAGAAATTGGCGTAGCTGGCCGGCAGCCGGTCGCCCGCGAAGACCACCGGTCGCGGCATCTGGAGTTCGGTCACCTTCAGCTCGCGGCCGTCGTCCAGCCGCAGCCGGGCCAGGCGCTCTCGGTTCTCGGCCAGCGGGATGTGGTTCTCATCGTTCGGGTTCGGCTCGACCATCGTGACCACGGCGTCCTCGGCGACGAAGCGGGTCAGGTCGTCGATGTGGCCGTCCGTGTCGTCGCCGACGATGCCCTCGCCCAGCCAGATGATCTGGGTCACGCCGAGGTTGTCCTTGAGCAGCGCCTCGATCTGTGCGCGCTCGAGCGACGGGTTGCGGTTCGGGTTCAGCAGGCACTGCTCGGTGGTCAGCAGCGCGCCGGCGCCGTTGACCTCGATCGAGCCCCCCTCCAGCACCGCGTCGATCCGGCGGCACGGCACCCCGAGCGCGGCGGCCATCTGCGGCGGGATCGCGTCGTCTAAGTCGAACGGCGGGTACTTGTTGCCCCACGAATTGAACCGGAAATCGAGCGCCACCATCGGCTGCTCGCTTTCACCGGTGACGAAGATCGCGCCGTGATCCCGGCACCACGCGTCGTTGGTTCGAAAGTGGTGGAACGCGACGTTGGGCGGGTTCGCCCGGCCCTCGAGAAATCCCTTGACGCGGCGTTCGTGGGCCGAATCCAGCACGTTGATGCGCACCAGTTCGTGGCGCGAGACCGCGGCCACGAATTCGGCCATGACCGGCTCGACCGACTCGAACTTGCCCGGCCAGCTCTCGCGCTTGTGCGGCCACGAGATCCAGGTCGCCTGGTGCGGCGCCCATTCGGCCGGCATCGAAAAGCCCGTGAGTGCCGGGGAGGGTCTGTGATGGTCGCTGCTCATCGGAAATTCGCTGGATCCGTTAGTGCGTGGTGGCTCCGGGACCGCGGTAAGGGGGCGCGATAATACTCGCTACCCCCGCCGGATGACAACCGCCGCCGCGGCGCCCGCTAGCGGAAAGTACTTATGGCGCGGCGGGGGTCGAGAACTACGCTTAATGCAGTCTTCCCGCCGAGGCGATGGCAGGCAATGAAAACGTCTGGATCGTCGATGGCGGCGCGAGTCGCGCCGGCCCTGTTGCTGTTGATCTCCAACGCCTCGGCCCAATCCGATGGAACGCTTGATCCGACCTTTGGCTTTGGCGGCCTGACGACGGTCTTCTTCGACCTCGGCGGCACCAAGCGGGACATCGCCACCGACGTCGCGATACAGCCCGACGGCAAGATCGTCGTCGTCGGCTACGCCGATTTCAGCGCCCTCGGCGACACCGACTTCGCGATCGCGCGCCTGCTGCCCAGCGGCGAGCTCGACCCAAGCTTCGACGGCGACGGCAAGCGGACGGTCTATTTCGACCTGGGCGGAGACAAGGCCGACCAGGCGTTCGCGGTGGCGCTGCAGACAGACGGTAAGATCATCGTGGCCGGGCGCGTGCGCAGTGCCGACCATACGTTCGACCCCGCGCTGGTGCGGCTGCTCTCCAACGGCAGTCTCGATACCACGTTTGGCAGCGGTGGCAGACTCGTGTTCGACTTCTCCACCAATTTCCAGGACAGCGCCAACGCGGTGCGGGTGCAACCGAACGGCCGCATCCTGGTCGCCGGGCGCCAGGACGACCTGGGCTTCGTGATGCGCCTGATGTCCAACGGCACCTCGGACGCGACTTTCACCACGGTGCTCCTAGGCGTCTCCCCGGGTGGATACGCCGCGGTCACCGATCTCGCGTTGGCTTCCAGTGGAAGCATCCTGGTTGCAGCCAACACGTACCAGGCCTCGGTGCTGTCGGGCACCGTCTGCCGGTACCTGGCATCTGGCTTGCCAGACCCCGAATTCGGCTGCTGGAACCTTGGGCCGCGATATGACGCCCAATCGATCGCGGTTCACACCGACGGCACGGTCCTCGCGGGCGGGACATTCACCACCATGGCCGGACAATCTCGGGCTTTTTTTCGGGCGTTCACGAGTACTGGCGCTGCATACAATCCGTTCAGTTTCGTTTTCAACATGGCCGGCGCCAGCGCCCAGGGAACGGATGTCGCGTGGCTGCCGGACGGCAAGATCGTGCTGTTCGGACAATCGAGCGGACTTGGTCGGGTATTCGCCGTGGCGCGCCTGTTCGGG
>JBFJNB010000194.1:0-5662 GCA_041633655.1 Lysobacterales bacterium
CGGCCGGCGGGTGCAGTCGCCGGCGGCGAACACCGCCGGGTTGCTGGTCCGCCCGTCGCGATCGACCCCGATGCCGTCGTCGCAGTCGAGCCCGGCGGCGGCGGCCAGTTCCTGGTTGGGCGCGACCCCGACCGCGACCAGAACCAGATCGGCCGGCACCGCGGTCCCATCGTCCAGGCGCACGGCGCCGACCTTGCCGTGGGAACCTTCGAAGCGCTTCGGCCGCACCCCGGTGCGGAGTTCGATCCCGTGCGCGCGGTGCGCGCGCTCGAAAAACTTAGCCACAAGCGTGCCGGTGACCCGCGCGAGCACCCGCGGCGCCAGCTCCAGCACGGTCACCTCGAGGCCGAGCGCGCTGGCCGAGGCCGCGACCTCGAGGCCGATGTAGCCGGCGCCGACGATGACCAGGCGCGCGCCCGCCACCAGGCACGGGCGAAGCCGATCGGCGTCAGCGACCGCGCGCAGCTCGAACACCCCCTCCAGGTCGGCACCCGGCAACGACAGGCGGCGCGGGCGCGCGCCGGTCGCGATCACCAGCGCGTCATAGCCGAGGGACTCGCCGCCGTCCAGCTCGACCCGCCGCGCGCTCGGGTCGATTGCGCGCACGCGGGTACGAAGCCGCGGCTCGACCGCGTGCTGCGCGTACCACTCGGGGTGGCGAAACCACAACCGCTCGGCCGGCAGCTCGCCCTTCAGGTAGGCCTTCGACAGCGGCGGGCGCTGATACGGCACCGCCGGCTCGTCGCTGACCAGGGTCACCGATCCCTGGTAGCCGCCCTGGCGCAGCGAAAACACCGTCTGCGCCGCCGCCTGGCCGCCGCCGATCATGACGATCCGGGCGGGGGCGGTGGCGCTCACTCCTGCTCCTTGCCGAACAGCTCGTCGAGCTTCTGCTCGAACGCGTGATAGTCGAGGAACCGGTACAGCTCATCGCGGGTCTGCATCAGTGCGACCACGCTCTGCTGGGTGCCCTCGGCGCGCAGGGTCCGGTAGACCTCCAGCGCGGCCCGGTTCATCGCCCGGAACGCCGACAGCGGATAGAGCGCCATCGCGATCCCGACCCCGGCCAACTGCTCGGTGGAGTAGAGCGGGGTCATCCCGAACTCGGTCAGGTTGGCCAGCACCGGCACCCCGACCGCCTCGGTGACCCGGGCATAGTGATCGATCTCGGTCATCGCCTCGGCGAAAATCGCGTCGGCCCCGGCCTCCTCGTAGGCCCGGATCCGATCGAGCATCGGCTCCATGCCCTCGACCGCGAGCGCGTCGGTGCGCGCCATCACGACGAAATCGGGGTCGCTCTTGGCGTCCACCGCGGCCTTGATCCGATCGCTCATCTCCTCCGCCGGCACCAGGTTCTTGCCGGGGCGATGGCCGCAGCGCTTCTGCCCGACCTGGTCCTCCAGATGAACCGCGGCCACGCCGGCGCGGGTCATCGACTTGATCGTGCGCGCGATGTTGAACGCGCCGCCGAAGCCGGTATCGATGTCGACCAGCAGCGGCAGCTCACAAGCACTCGTGATCCGGGAGGCGTCCTCGAGCACGTTGTCGAGCGTGGTCATTCCCAGATCCGGCAGCCCGTAAGACGCGTTCGCGACCCCGGCGCCGGATAAGTAGAGCGCGCGGAAGCCTACCTCGCGCGCCATCAGCGCCGCGTAGGCGTTGATCGCCCCGACGATCTGGAGCGGTCGTTCTTGATCGAGCGCCTGGCGCAAGCGCAGGCCCGCACTTTCTGTCATCGATTTATCCCTGTTGGTCGCGCAGCTCGACCCGCCACGGCGGATGCTTGCGGTTCTCGCCGGCATGGTACAGGCACAGCCGGTTGCCAGCCGGGTCCTGGAACCGGATCTCGCGCCAGCGCCAGCTTTGATCGCTGGGCTCGCCCTCGAACGCGATCCCGCGCTCGCGCAGCCGCGCTACCTCCGCGTCCACGTCGGCGCACTCGAAATACACCACGATGGCGGACTCGGGCGGAAGCGGTTCGGAGGTCGAGTGCAGCGACAAAGTCGCATCCCCGCTGGGGCACTCGAAGCGCGCGTAGTGGGGCGAGTCGACGATCTGCAGGAACCCCAGCCGGCGGTAAAAACGGGCGCTCTTGGCCAAATCGTTCGCTGGCAGGGTGACTTGGTTCAAATCCATGGGCATTGCGTCCCGGTGCGACTTCACCGCGGTCCGAATTCCGCCGACCGCGGCCCGGTGCCGAGCTTAGCACGGCGGCCACGACAGATCGTCAATTCACCGCTCCCGGTGAAACTCGCGCGACATCCGGGCTAAAATCCGGCCTCCGCGCGGGAGCGCCCATCCCAAACAGGACACTAGCACAACGATATGAACGTCATTTTCGTAGAGCCCTCGTTTCCCTATAACCAGAAGGAGTTCGTCCGCGGGCTGAAAGCGGTCGGTGCCAACGTGTTCGGGATCGGTGAGCGCCCGGTGGAATACCTCGACGGCGACGTAAAGCAGTGGCTGACCCATTACGAGCAGGTGCGCTCGGTGGTGCATCTGCCGTCGCTGCTGGACGCGGTGAAGCGCTGCCAGGGAATCGCCTGGATCGACCGGCTGGAGGCGACGGTGGAGGCGCACATCATGCCGGCGGCCAAGGTGCGCGAGGCGACCGGCATCCCTGGCACCTCGGTTCAGACCGCGTACCTGTGCCGAGACAAGCCGGCGATGAAGCAGGCGTTGCGCGAGGCCGGCATCCCCTGCGCGCAGTCGACCAAGGCGGCCGACCCCGACGAGGCGCGCGCGTTCGCAAAGCGGGTCGGTTATCCGCTGATCATCAAGCCGCCCGACGGCGCCGGCGCCGCCGGCACCAGCAAGGTCAACGATGCGCGCGAGCTGGAAGCGGCGATCCGGGAATCGGGCCTCGGCGACGGCCACGCGGTCGCGGTCGAGGAGTTCATCGAGGGCCACGAGGGCTTCATCGACACGATCACGATCGGCGGCGAGGTCGCCCACGAGTTCATCACCCATTACTACCCGGGGGTGCTGGTGGCGATGCGCGAGCGCTGGATCTCGCCGCAGATGGTGACCACCAACCGGATCAACGCCCCCGGCTACGACGAGGTCAAGAAGCTGACCCGTCGCGTGATCAAGGCGCTGGGCATCGGCACCTCGGCCACCCACATGGAGTGGTTCGCCGGCCCGAAGGGGCTGAAGTTCTCCGAGATCGGCTGCCGCCCGCCGGGGGTCGGCCAGTGGGACGTGTACAACGCGGCCAACGAGTTCGACATCTACCGCGAGTGGGCGATGGCGATCGCGCACCGGCGCACCTCGCAGGAGCCCTCGCGCCGCTTTGCCGCCGGGATGATTGCGCTGCGGCCCGACCGGGACGGGCGCATCGTCGGCTACGAGGGCGCCGAGGAGATCTTCCAGCGCTACGGCGATCTGATCGTCGCGGCCCACCTGCCGCCGAAAGGCACCCGGACCCAGCCGGTGGCCGGCGGCTACATGGCCAACGCCTGGATGCGGGTGCGCCACCCGGACTACGACGAGCTGCGGCGGATCCTGGATCGGATCGGCGAAACCGTGAAAGTCCGCGCGGCGCCCGCCTGATCGAGGTTTCCGCCGCCGGGAACTGGCCGTCAGCGCTGCGCCGAGGGTCTGAGGTTTTCCATCGCGGAGAGGTCGGCGCCGGCGAGAGGATCGTCGCCGGCCAGGGCCTGATCGAGGAAGGTCAGCTCCTCTTCGCCCCAGTACCACTGGCCGCGGTGTTCGAACGTCGGCACCCCGAACACCCCGGCGGCGATCGCCGCTTCGGTCTGCTCGCGCAGCTTCTGCTTGGCCTCCGGCCGACGCGCGGCGGCCAGTAACTCATCCGCCGGAAATCCGGCGCCGGCCAGCAGCGCGCTCATCTCGTCGGGTTCAGACGGGTGTACGCCGGACTGCCAGATCCCGTCGAAGATCAGTCCGATCAGCGCGCTGCGCTCCTCGGGCGGCCGGTCCAGCGAGCAGATCCTCAGCGCCAGCAGCGGGTTGAACGGGTGAAACGCCGGCACCCCGATCGGTATCCCGGCCCGGCGCGCCTTGCGCAGCACGTTGCGCCAAACCCAAGCCCGCTTGGCCGGGATCTCGGCCGGGCCCTTGTGGCCGTGCGCGTTCAGCAGCCCGGCGAACAGCACCGGGATCGGTTCGACGCTCGCGCCGTGGCGCGCCGCGATCGCCGGCAGCCGGCGCCAGCCCAGGTACGCGTAGGGCGAGACGAAGTCGAAATAGCAGCGCACCAGCTCGGCGTTCATCGGCCCAGCATAACCCGGCGCCTCCCGATCGATCATCCCCGGGCCACCGCGACCCGGTCGCGGCCGTTGCGCTTGGCCCGGTAAAGCGCCTTGTCGGCGGCCTCGAGCACCGCCTCGACCTGGTCGAGGCGCCCGCCGAACACCGCCAGGCCGATGCTGACGGTGACCGTCAGGCGCGGCGCGGCGCGCCGGTATTTGCGCTTGCTCAGCGGCCGCCGCACCGGGCGCTGCGGCCCGCGCGGGACGATCGGCGTGCCGCCGACCTCGGTCCGGATCTGTTCGCACCACGCCTTCGCAAGCGCCTGATCGGCGGTGCGAAACAGCAGACAGAACTCCTCGCCGCCGTAGCGGAACGGCCGGCAGCGCCGGTGGCGGCGGATCCGCGCCGCGACCATCCGCAACACCTGATCGCCGAAGTCGTGGCCGTGGCGGTCGTTGATCCGTTTGAAGTGATCGATGTCCAGCATCGCCAGCGCGAACCGGCGTCCGGGATTGACCAGCGCTGCCTCCAGCGCGCGCCGGTTGGCAAGCCCGGTCAGCGGATCGATGAATGCCATCCGGTGGCTGGCATAAACCACCCCGCCCAACAGCAGCCCGGCCGAGCCGAACACCGCGCCCGCGGTCCACTCGGGTCGCACGACCGCGAGCAGCAGCAGCGATGCGGTCAGACACAGCGCCAGCTCGCCCGCGTCGGAGCGGCGCTGCCAGCGCGCGAAGAAAACGACCGCGGCTCCCGCGACCAGCAGCGGTTCGAGCGGCTCCAGCCAGGGCCTGAGCAACGCCGGCGCGGCAGCCACCAGGCCATGGTTGATCGCCGCCGGGTCGAGCCCGGGCCAGGCCGCGGCCGCGTATTGCGCGGCCAGCAGCGCGACCCAGCCGGCGGCGATCGAGCGTCCGGTCGAACCGGGCAGCACCGCCAGCAGCAGCAGGTTCCACGGCAGCCAGGAGCCGGCCACCGCGGCCCAGTCGATCCGCGCCGGCAGCGGCATCGGCGAACCCTGCCCGAAAACGCCGAGTCCCAGCGTCAGCCAAAGCAGCAACACCAGCCCCAGCGCGGCGCGGCGCTGCCGGAACCACCAGGCAAAGGCCGCGCCGGCGGCGCACACGGCGGCCGCGACGATGGTCAGCTCAAGCGCTGCCCCGTTCACACGCACCACGGTCCAGAATCGTCATGGCCCGGAATTCTACGTCACCCAAGCTCGGGCCGTTGGGCACTAGAACCGGTATCCGAACAACTCCACCTCGCGGCGCCAGCGCTCGGCTACCAGCGCCGCGGTTTCGTCGTCGTAGTAGGTCCGATAATCGCCGCCGGCAGATGGGTTGAGGTGTTCGAGCGGCGGCACCCTCAGGCCCAGCCGCGCGCAGACTTGATCGAAATCGTCCTGCAGGCGCTCGAAGCGGCCCACGAAATCGGCGCCCAGCGCGCC
>JBFJNB010000195.1:0-5654 GCA_041633655.1 Lysobacterales bacterium
TCACCGCCGTCGTCCAGCACCGGCTGCAGGCCACCCGAGGTCAGCACGGTCCGGGCCCGAACTCGCGAGATGAACAGCAGGTCCTGATCGTCGATTTCCAGCGGAATCGGCCGGATCGCGGCACCCGACAGGGTGCCGGAGTAGCAACTGTCGGCCACCACCAGCACATGGCGGGCCTGCATCTCGGAGATGAAGTCGCTGATCTGGGCGTTGCCGATCCAGCTCTTGTCCCGCTGGGCCGCGGCCTCGACCCCGAGCCAGTAGCCCTCGCCACCGGCGTCGAGCACGCCATGGCCCGCGTAGTAGATCAACAGGTTGTCGTTGCCGCCCAGCGACTGGCTCAACTCGGCCAGTTCGAACACGATCTGATCGCGGGTGGCGTCGGTCAACAGGCGCACGTTGAAGCCGTAGCGGGTGCGCAGAGTCTCGGCAACCCCGCGGGCGTCGTTGACCGCGGTCTCCAGCGCCGCGTGGTTGGCGTAGGCGGCGTTGCCGATGACCAGCGCGTGGAACGTACCCAGATCGCTGCGCAAGCGGCCGCGGAACCGATCCGAGGTCTGGCGCGCGGCGACCGCCGGCGGCACGTCCTTCTGGATCACGAAGGTCTCCTCGCTGCGGCTGCCGTCGCGGCCGACCGCCTCGATACTGACCGGGGTCTGACCGGAGCCGGACAAGGTCACCGGCACCCGGAAGATCCCGTCGGGGTCGAGCGCGGCCAGCGCATCACGGTCGTTGACCCGGAACGCGAGCAGCTCCTCGCGCGGCGCGGTCCGCCCGATCAGCTCGTATTCGCTCAAATCCGCGAACAGGGTTACCGATTTGGCGCCGCGGGCGAGCCCGACCGCGGGCGAGATCATGTTGATCGAGGTGCCACCGGTGGCTTCGCCGCCGAGCTGACCCACCAGGTTGCGCGCGGTGTCCTCGTGGCGCGCGATCTCGGCCTGGCGCTCGCTGATTTCCCGCTGCAGCTCGGCCAGCGCCTCGCGCTCGGCGTCGGAATCGGCGAGCCTTAGCTGAGATTCGATCAGCTCCGCCTGGGCGGTCTCCAGGGAGCTTCGGATGATGCTGATCTCCTGCTCCTGGCCGTCCAGCGTGGCCTTCAGCTCGGCCTCCCGCTGCTGCGATTCGCTGAGCCGCCGCTGGGCCTCGGCCAGTTGCGCCTCAAGTTCCGCCTCGCGCACCTCCATCGCCTCACGCTCGGCATCGAGCAGCGTCTCCTGCTCCAGGATGCGCGCCTGCAGCGCCGCGATCTCCGCCGCGTCGGCGCCCGCCTCCCGGGCCCCGGCGAGCTCGGTTTTGAGACGCTCGACTTCGGCCTGGGTGCGACCGAGCCGCTCCTGACCCTGCTCGATCTCGACCCGGGTACGGGCCAGTTCCAGTTCGGCCGAATCACCCTGCTCGCGCAGCCGCCTGAGTTCGTCCAGCAGACCGCGCTGATCGCCCTGCGCCGCGGCGAGCTGGGTCGTCAGCGATTCGTTCTCTGCCCGCAAACGCTCCAGCTCCCCGCGGTCCGCGCTGCTGACGGCACCGGCCGCGAGGCGCTGCGCTTCCAGTTCGGCCAGCGTACGGTCGCGCTCCTCCCGGGCACGGCGCAAATCGCGCCGCCGCCGCTCCAGCGCGTCGCGGGTGGTCTCGAGTTCGGCGGTCAGGGTCACGACCTGGCGCCTGAGTTGCTCGGCCTCCTGGGCCAGCGCGCGGCGGCGGGCCAGTTCCTCGTCGGTCGCGTATTCGAGCACCCCGTCGGTGATCCCGGACGCCCGCCGGTACAGATTCATCGCCTGGGTCAGGTCCTTGGGAACCCCTCGGCCGCTCTCGTACAGCGCGCCCAGGTTGATCATCGCGCGCGAATGACCCTGCTCGGCCGCCTTCAAGTACCACTCGGCGGCCTTGCCGAAGTCCGGTTCGGTGCCCAGGCCCTGCTCGTAGATTTCGCCGACGTAGGTCTGGGCCTGGGCATCCCCGCCCTTGGCCGCGGGCAGCCAGACCTTCAGCGCGGTGCGGTAATCGGCAAGATCGTAGGCCACGTATTCGCCACCGCGGATCGCGCACTCCTTGGCCGAGGTGCGGATCGGGCGGCGCGCCGAGAGATAGGTGAACTGCTGCCCGAGCTGGCGCACCTGCGGTGGCAGCAGGCAGTCGACGATGAACAGGTCCTCGGCGGTGATCGCGCCCTCGTAGTCGCGGATGTCGACTTTTTGAGCGCCGGCGCCGGCGGCAACTACCAGGGCGGCGAGCGCCGCAATCAGGGCGGCTCCGCGCGCGTGGTTTCGGTGCTCCATGATCGAGCCTCCTAGAATTCGAATCTGAATCCCGCGTTGACGGTCCAGCGCGAAAAATCGCCCAGACCCAGTATCTTACGGTATGACAGGAATGCCTGCCGTCCGTTCGCCCCGACGAACACCAGGCCGATACCGGCGTTGGCGTAGTTGCGGTCCGGCTCGTCGGAGTCGATGAAGAAGGCGCTGCCACTGGCGGCGCCGATGATTTGTGAATTGAACGCATTGTCGTCGTTCTGGCTCTCGTGCTCGAAGCTGAAGTCGAACTGCGGCGTCAGCACGCCGCGCGCCAGACTGAACACCTTCGACGCGGTGAACCCGGCGCTCAGGATCAGCGATTCCACGTCCTGATCGTCGTAGACCAGCGCGAAATCCGTGCCTGTCTCGGTGAAACCGTCGATCTTTGCGTCCATGAAGCTGACGCTGGCGCGCGGGGTAAAGCTCCACCCACCCTTGTGGAACAGGAGCCCGATGCCGAACGCGCCCGAGAACTGATCCGCGTCGGTGTCGGCGGTGGCCAGGTCGTCCACGGTCAATCCGCCGATCGTGAACCGGATCGGGCGCCGCTGGTCGAGGTTGATCTTGCCGTAGCTCAAGCGACCGTCCAGATAGAAACGGTCGCGCGGGTAATAGCTCAGGTACACGTGATAGGTGAACCCGTCGGTGGTCAGCTCGCTCCCGTCGGGGCTGTCCGAATCGAAATCGGCATAGCCGATCGCGGCCCCGCCGACCAGCCGGGTCGAAAATCGGTAGTCGACCCCGGCGGTGATCCCGTAGGTATCGAAATCGAACGCCACCTCGCGCGTGGTCGGGTCCTTTTCGCCGCCGCTGATGGTGCCGTTGATAAAGAATCCCCACGGCTTGATCAGGCCCTCCGAGGCGATCTCGGGCTCGTCCGGGTCCTCGGCCGATTGCAGGAAGCTCAGCGGCAGCATCTCGTTCCCATAGCGGAAGTTGAGCCCGTTCAGGCTCAGCCCACCGCCGCCCCCGCCGCCGCGCAGGAAGGTCTGGCGCGCGTCGATGTTGCGGAACTGGTTGGCGTTGGCCTCGATCAGCGAGGTGTGCTGGGTCAGGGTCTGGCGCCCGACGAGCTGGCGGATCGCCTCGGCGACCTCGTCCTCGCGGCCCTCCGCCAGCGCTGCGACGATCTCACGGCACAGCGGAATCAGCGCCGGCGGCGGGTTGGCGCACAGCGCCGCGGTCGGGAGCAGGTTTTCGGTGACCACCGGGTCGTCGATACCGCCGAGCGCGGCCAGCAGCGCGGCGCTCAGCTCGGCCTCGGTCGGGGTCACGCGAACCTCGGTCTCCTCGATCGTCGAGTCGTTGGCGGGATTGTTGTCGATGCCCAGCCCAACGATCGACACCTCGGCGTTGAACGCGATCATGCCGGGGGCATCGGGGGCCAGCACCGATACCGTGAACAGTCTCTCGGCGCCGGCGATCAACGGGTCGGGCGTGTTGCAGCTCAGCGCCGTGCCGTTGACCTGGCAACCGAAATTCGCCGGTGAAACCAGGTTGATAAGGGTCGCGCCCGCGGGCAGCGTTCCCGCAAGTTGAATCCCGCGCGCTGTCCCCGGGCCGTTGTTGCGCACGGTCACGAAATAATCGAACGCATCTCCGATCAGCACCGGATCGAGGCTGTCGTCGATCAGAACCTCGAGATCGGCCGGCGCGCCGAACCCGGTTACCGCGGTGGTCGCGGTGGATACGTTGTTGCCGGGAGCCGGGTCATCGGTTTCGCTGCTGACGGTAGCGACATTGACGATGGAGCCGCTGGAGCTCAACACCTGCCCGTTCAGGCTGATGGCCGCGCTGGCACCGGGGGCCAGGCCCTGGAGCAGGTCGCAGACGATCTCGGAGGTTGTCACCGCGCAGCTCCAGCCCGGGTTCGAGACGTCCTGCAAGTCCAAACCCGTCGGGATCGCGTCACTCAGCCGCACCGCCGCGGCGGTGTCCGGTCCTGCGTTGATTACCGTGATCTCGTAGCCCAGGACGTCGCCCTGGACCGCGCTCACTCGGTCGACTGCCTTGAGCACCGAGACGTCGGCGCTCGGAGGCAGCGCGACCCCGGTGATCGTGGTTTGTGCCGAGTCCTGGTTGTTCTCGACGTTGGGGTCCTCCCGGTCGGATGTGGCCACCGCCACGTTGACGATCGTCCCTGCCTCGGGCGGCGCGGTCACCGCCAGGGTCAGCGGGACGGAAGCCCCGCTGGCCAGCGGTGCGAGCAGCTGGCAGGTCACCGTCGGTCCGGAAGCGCTGCAGGTCCACGGGTCGGATGGGGTCGGCACGTACTCGACCCCGGGCGGCAGCGTATCGGTCACCGTGACCCCGGTCGCCGTATCGGGGCCAGCGTTGGTCACCACGAGGGCGTATTCGAACGCGGCTCCGGCGTCCACCGTATCCGGTAGCGAGGTCTTGGTCAGGCTGAGATCGGCGCCGACCCCGGCGGCCGCCGGGTCGATCCTGACCGTTGCGGTATCGGTGTTGTTGCCGGGATTGGCATCCGTCTCCAACCCCCTCACCGTGGCCGTATTGACCGGGCTGCCGGGTTCGGTCGCGACCACGGCCAGGCGCACCACCGTATTTCCTCCGGGTGCCAGTGGGCCCGGCTGGTAGCTGCACTCGATCGTGTCCACGGTTTGCTGACAGGCCCAATCCTCGCCGACGAAGCCGCGGTACTGGAGTCCCGCCGGCAGCGCGTCGCTGATCCGCACCCTGGTTGCGGGCTGCGAGCCGACGTTGGTGACCCGGAGCAGATAGCTGAAGTTGAATCCAACCCGGGTGCTCGCGGTCGCGCTTTTTTCGATCGCCAGGTCCACGCCCTGGGTCTGCGTCCCGATCGCGACCGCGTGCGTGTCGCTGTTGTTGCTCTGATCCGGGTCCATCGCGGTCGTGCCGGGGTTGACCGTGGCGGTGTTGACGGCGTTGCCGGGAGTGGCCGCGGTGACGTTGAGTGTGACGCTGGTCGTGCCCATCGCCGCCAGGCCTGGCCCGATGTAGGTGCAGGTCACGTCCTGACCGGCCGCGACACAATCGAAATCGGCACCGGTGAAGCCGTTGTATGTCACCTGAGAGGGAAGCGTGTCGACCACCTGGAACGTCGGTTGCGGTTGCGGGCCTGAGTTGGCGACATCGAGCAGGAAATCGAACGTCTCCCCGACCAGCGCGGCCGACACCGACGCGTTCTTGGTCAGGCTCAGGTCGGCAATCGCACCGATATTCACGACCGCCGCGTCGCTGTTGTTGCTCGGGTCCGGGTCGGGCGCGCCTGGATCGGCCAGCACCGTGGCGGTGTTGTTCGCGGTACCGTCGCTGACCGCGGTGACGTTGATGGTTATGGTAGAGGTCTGCCCGGATGACAGCGCGCTGCTCGAGAAA
>JBFJNB010000196.1:0-5643 GCA_041633655.1 Lysobacterales bacterium
CGCCGGCGCGGCCGCCAGCGGATGAGCCAATGCCTTGTACAGCACGTTGCCGCCGCGCTGGTTGGAGAAGGTCTCGATTGCCAGGCTCATGCCACCCCCTGCCCGAGATCCCCGGCGATGCGCTCGGCCACCGCCCGGGTTTCCCGCAGCGGGGGATAGGACGCTGGCGCGTCCGATCGAAGCGGCAGCACCATGCCGGCCTCGCTCAGCGAGCGGTGGAAGCGGCGGAACTTGACGCTGCCCCGGCCCGGCGGCGTGCAGTGGACCGGTTTGCCGGTGCCGAGCGCCTCGCTGACCATGTTCACGCTGTCGGCCGAGACCACGATCCGGTCGGCCCAGGCCAGGTATCCCAGGTAGGGGTTGTCCCCGTCTTCCTCGCCGGTCCAAGCCAACGCCTCGGGCGGGCTGAAGCGGGCGGCGATGAACGCGCGCAACTCGGGCGGCGTGCGCCGCGAGGTCGTGACCATCAGGCTGCCGCGGCCCGCCAGACGCTCGGCCGCGCGCTGGATCGCTTCCAGGTAGTCCCGATCGATTCGATAGGCGCGGTTGCTCGCTCCGATCAGCACCGCGATGCGCGGTGGGGCGAGCGGCTCCAGCCGCGCACGCCAGACCTCGCGGGCCTCGGCCAGGGTCGCCTCGTCCACCAGGTGCAGCGCGCCGCGGGTCGCGATCACGTTGGGCCCGCTCAGGCGGTCGTGGCGTGGGCACACGACCCGGTCGAAGCGCGCCGGATTGAGTCGTGGATTGAGCACGTGCACGGTCCGGGTGCGGCCCGCCGAGCGGGCCTTGACCGCCAGCGAGGCGAGTGTGCTGCGCCGCCCGCAGGTGATCATCAGCGCCGGCAGATCACCATCGAGGCGGGCCCGCAGCTCACCGTCCAGCGCCGAGTCCGCGCGCCAGACAAGCCGCGGCGCCAGCTCCTCCCACGGGTGGCGCAGCCGGATCCGGAACACCTCCGCGGCCACGCCGAGATAGTGGGCCAGCGCCAGGCACTGCTTTTCATTGCCGATCGCCCCATCGGTGGCGATCCAGCAGGACCGTTGCTTAGCCTGCATTTCTCACCAAGAAACCGCGCGTCGGTGCCGCCATGAGTGCGGGCCGGGCGCCCCGGAAAAAGGCGGCAGCATAGCAGATTTGCCCCTCCCCGTTGCTGCTCGCCGGCTCGACCTGCCCCCGCGTGATTCTGCTATGATGCGGCGCGGTTACGAGGATAGTTGATCTCGATGAGCCACCCGACGGATGCCGAAAACGCCGACCTGGCCGAGGCCAGCTCAGAGAAGTGCTACACCGTGAGCCGGAGCGATCTGCCGCTGTCCTGTCCGACCCACGAGATGAAGCTTTGGAACTCGCACCCCAGGGTGTACCTGCCGATCGAGGCTACCGGCCGGGCGACCTGTCCGTACTGCGGGGCCGAGTTCGTGCTCGAGGGCGCGGAATAGCCAGCCGGCTGCCCAAGCCGCTCGAGGGCCGCGAACCCGCCGGGCGACACCACCGCGGGGAACGCCGATGGCCCGCCTGACCGTGATGCAACTGCTGCCGGCGCTGGACTCGGGTGGGGTCGAGCGCGGCACCCTGGAGATCGGCGAGGCGCTGGTTCGGGCCGGCCATCGCTCGCTGGTGGTCTCCGGCGGTGGCCGTCTGGTCGGGCCGCTGGAGGCGATGGGCAGCCGCCACATCAAGCTTCCGATCGGCGCCAAATCCCCGCAGGTGCTGCTGACGGTGCGCAAGCTGCGCGAGGCGATCCAGTCCAACCGGGTGCAGATCGTTCACGCCCGCTCCCGGCTGCCGGCCTGGATCGCTTACTGGGCGCTGAAGAAGCTCGACCCGCGCCCGCGCTGGGTCACGACCCTGCACGGGCTGAACTCGGTATCGCGCTATTCGGAAATCATGATCCGCGCGGATCGGGTGATCGCGGTTTCCGAAGCCTGCATGCAGTACTGGCTGACCCATTTCCCGCGCCTGAATCCGGACAAGGTGGCGCTGATCCACCGCGGCATCGATCCGCGCCAGTTTCCCTACGGCGCCCGGCCGGCCGCGGACAAGATCTCGCGGTTCCGGGCCCAGTTCGGAATTCCCGAGGGACGCGCGCTGCTGACCCTGCCGGGGCGGGTCACCGAGTCCAAGGGCGGTCGCGCGCTGGTCAACCTGATCGCCCGGCTGACCATCGATGGGCGCGACTGCCAGGGGCTGTTTGTGGGGGAGGTCAAAAAGAGCGACTACCGCAAGCGGCTGATGGTCCGGATCGGGCGCTTGGGAGTGGTCGATCGGATCACCTTCACCGGCCACCGCGAGGACATTCGCGGCATCATGTCGATGTCCGATATCGTGTTTTCGCTCTCCAAGAAACCCGAATCGTTCGGCCGCACCGCGGTCGAGGCGCTGGCGCTGGGACGCCCGGTGATCGGCTACGACCACGGCGGGACCGGCGAGGTGCTGGCCACGATCTACCCGGCCGGACGGGTACCGGCCCGGGACGAAAAGGCGCTGTTCAAGAAAACCCTGCAATTCCTCGACAGCGCCCCGCTGGTGCCCGACCGTCAGCCGTATCTGAAATCCGAGATGCAGCGCAAGACCATCGCGCTCTACGAATCCATAGTCACTCCCGGCGAGCCGGGCTAGCGGACCTGCCAGGTAGGCCGCGATGCGCTCGGCGACGCGGGCGTTGCCGTCCTCGGAAAGGTGACAGAAGTCCAGGTACAGCGCGTCTGGCGTCGTCGCGAACGTCGCCGATAGGTCGATCACGGCCGGATCGCCGGCCGCCGCGAGGGTCGCGTCGGCTGCCAGTTGGAGATCTTTGTGGCGTTGCAGCGACGCGCGGTAGATGCGTTCCTCGGTGGGCGAGCGCTGCCGCTTGGCGAACACGTGGGGCTGCCAGAAGAACCAGGTCTCGAAGCCGAACTCCCGGCCCAGCGCCTGGACCGCGCGCACGTTGGCCCGGTGCGCGGCGACGACTTCGGCGGCCAGCTCCCGAACCGGCCGCCGGGCCGGCGCCGGACCCAGCCTCGCGGCCAGCCGCTGCACCCCCTCGAGCGTCCGCGGCAGCGCCTCGAGCCAGTTGTCGACGCCATCGGTGACCCGAAAATCGCGCTCGCGGTGGGCCTCGTTCTGCGGTGCGCCGGCGGCCTCTCGCTGCAGCGCCGCGTAGACGTCGTTGACCCCGTCGTAGAACACGACCGCGTCCGGGCGCCCGCCGTCGCGCAGGTGCGACAGCAGCGAGGCCAGTTGCTGACCGGACACGTAGCCGGTCTCGCCCAGATTCACGACCTCGGCCGCAACGCCCCGCCCGGCCAGCGCTCTGGCCAGCGCCGAGGGTAGGGTGTAATCGTCGCGCGCGCCGGTGCCCCAAACGGTCGAGCCGCCGAACATCCAGACCTTCAGCCGCGCATCGTCCGGGGCCCAGCTCTTGCGGATTCCATCGGCGTCGATATTGATGTACTCACCGGCAAATGCCTCCCGGCGCCAGTAGCTGTAAGGCTCCCAGCGCGTGTGGCGGGCCCGCTTCAACTCGGCGTAATAGGAATCTGCCCACGGCGCACCGGCCATTGCCTCGGTATCGGAAGGGCCCGGTGCCTCGGCGGTGGAATCGATCGGATCCAGGCCGTGCGCTTCGGGCAACAGCTTGACCAGCGCGGCGTCGGCCAGCAGCAGGCAAAGGAATGTCAGTCCGGCGATCGCCCAGCCCGCGCGCAAACCTGAAAGCAGTCGTTTCACGCGGGCGAGTATCCCACGACCGCGTTCGGCCCGCCCGCCGGGAGCGTGCAGGAACGCCAAATACCGCGTTGTGTCCCTTGGCAATATCGACATATTACCTGCGGTCCACGCCTTGTATTTGGCGTTCCTGCGCGCTCTGATAGTCAGCGAACTTCCCAAACAGGACACTAGGCGCCGGCTGCTACAATCCGGCGCGCCTTCGAATCGAGGACAAGGCAACGAATCTATTGCTCGCCCTGCGCCGCTATTGGCCCGCGCTGCTGATCTGGTCGGTCCTGGCGCTGTTGCCGGCGGCGCGGCTTTCCGGCGTGCCGGTGGCGGGGATGATCGTGCTCGGCCTGATCGCGATCTTCCGGCGCCCGGCCGCGCTGGTCGCGACCCCGGCGCTCAGGTTCTTCCTGCTCCTGTTCGCGTGCTTTTGGATTCCGGCCGCATTGTCGGCCCTGGATGCGGTGAATCCGACCAAGTCCTGGCAGTCGGTGGCCGCCTACCTGCGCTTCGTGCCGATGGGTCTGTTCGTGATCGGGAGCTTGAGCGCGCCGGAACAGCGGCTGATGCTGTGGCGGCTGACTGCCGCGCTGGTCGTCTTCTGGTGCCTGGATGCGCTGTTTCAGGCGCTGGTCGGTTTCAATTTCTTCGGAATGGCGCACTCGTCCGACCGGCTCAACGGGGTTTTCGGGGAGAGCAACCTGAAGCTCGGCCCGGTCGTGGCGGTGCTGTCGCCGCTGCCGCTGGAGTACGCCCGCCGTTTCCTGAGGCGCGGCTGGTTCTTCGCGGTGCTGGGGCTGCTGCTGGCGGTGATCGTGCTGGTGGGCACCCGCTCGGCCTGGATCATGTTCGGCCTGGTCACGCTGGGCTATGCATACCTGTACGCGCGCAGCCGGCCGCGCCGGTGGCTCAAGGCCGCCCTAGTCGTCGGCGGCGCGGCGGTCCTGATCGGGGTCGTCGGCTATCACTTCTCGCCGACCCTGGCCGGGCGCATCGACCGCTCGCTGCTGGTGCTGGAAGGCGACACCGCGTCGGTCGACCAGGCGCTCGGGATGCGGCTGCCGATCTGGCGCACCGCGTGGCGGATGATCGCGGACAACCCGCTCAACGGGGTCGGGGTGCGCGGGTTCCGCCACGCCTACGAGGACTACGCCGAACCCAACGATCCTTGGATCACCGGCGCTGCCGGACTGACCGGCGCGTTCCACGCCCACCAGCTCGTGTTCGAGGTGTTGACCGAGACCGGGTTGATCGGACTGGTGGCGTTCGGAATCGCGCTGACCGTGACCTGGCGCCACTGGCGCGCGATCGGGCTTTCCGGGCGCACCGCGGCGCTGCCGCTGGCGCTCGCGCTCGGGGTCATGGTGTTTCCGCTGAACACGCATCTGGCGTTCTATTCGACGTTCTGGTCTCTGTTATGCTGGTTGCTGATCATGCTGTATTGCGGTTTCGCCGCGAACGGCGGGACGCCCTCTCGATGACGCCACTGTCGGTCTTTGTCACCACCTACAACAACGCGCGCACACTGAAGCGCTGCCTTCAGAGCGTCGCCTGGGCCGACGAGATCGTGGTGCTGGACTCGTTCAGCGACGACGACACCCCGGCGATTGCTCGGGAGTTTGCCTCCCGATTCGAACAACGCCCGTTCGCCGGCTACGGGCCGCAGAAGCAGGCCGCGCTGGAGCTGACCGCGCATCGCTGGGTGCTGCTGCTGGACGCCGACGAGGCGCTCACGACCCAAGCTCAGGCCGCGATTCGCGAGCTGCTCGAGCGAGGCCCTACCGCGGCCGGGTACCGCCTGCCCAGGGTCGAGCAGATGTTCTGGCAGATGCAGCACCCCCGCTCGCGGCTGAACACTTTCCTGCGGCTGTTCGACAAGGAGCGCGGCCGGATCTCCTCGATGCCGGTGCACGCCGCGCCCGAGGTCGACGGCCCGGTGGAGGA
>JBFJNB010000197.1:0-5634 GCA_041633655.1 Lysobacterales bacterium
AAGGGCCTGGACCGGGCCCTGGCCACCGGCCGGGTGCACGAGATCGGCTGCGTGGCCGTGGCCAGCGACGGCTTCGGGCGCGAGAACCAGCGCCAGAGCGTGGCCCAAAGCGTGGCGATGTGCCGGGCGTTGATCGGCGCGGCGCGGGAGGCCGGGCTGCGCGCCCAGGTGACCGTGTCGGTCGCTTTCGGGTGCCCGTTCGAGGGCGAGATTCCGCGCGAGCGCCTCGTCGAGATCGCGACCGAACTGGCCGCGGCCGGACCACGGGAGCTCGCGCTGGCCGACACCATCGGGGTCGCGGTGCCGGCGCAGGTCGAGGCGACCTTCGGTGCCGTGCGCGCCGCGCTCGGCGACTCGCTGCCGCTGCGCGCGCACTTCCACAACACCCGCAACACCGGCTATGCCAACGCGTACGCGGCGCTGAACGCCGGGGTCCGGATCCTGGATTCGAGTATCGGCGGTATCGGCGGCTGTCCGTTCGCACCGCGCGCCACCGGCAACATCGCGACCGAGGATCTGCTGTTCATGCTCCAACGCATGGGCTGGAAAACCGGAGTGGATCTGGAGGAGACGATCCGCGCCGCCGGCTGGCTCGGCACCGCGCTGAATCGCCCGGTGCCGGGGATGCTCAGCCGCGCCGGCACGTTTCCGCTATAGCACGCTCATTCGGAAGGCGCGGCCAGCGGCTGGCGGGCGAAGCAGTATTGTTCGACCGGGCGGCCGCCGATCAGGTGCTCCTGGATGATCCGCTCCAGCACTTCCGGGGTGCATCCGCGGTACCAGGTGCCGTCCGGGTAGACCACCGCGATCGGCCCCTGCTCGCACACCTGGAAGCAGTTGACCTTGGTGCGGTAGATCCCGCCCTCGCGCAGCAGCTTGAGCTCGGCCAGCCGTCGCTTCAGGAACGCCCACGACACCAGGCTTGAGTCCTTGTCGCAGCACTTGGGCTTGGTCTGATCGCAGCACAGGAAGATGTGGCGCCGGATTTGGTCGACTCCGAGCTGACCGACCTTCTGCCGGAGCGACTCCGGGCTTCCCGGCTCCGGGCTGGGCGCGGCGTCACTCACACGAAGAAGTCCGGCTGCAGCTCGGCACCCGGCTCGACCGCGTAGGTCGACAAGTCCTCGATACCCTCTTCGGCCAGCACCTCATCGTCGATGAAGAACCGCCCGCTGGTCTCGGCGGCCGGCCGGGTCAGGATCGACCAGGCCGCGTCGGCCATGATTTCGGGCTTGCGCGAGCGGCGGATCATCGCATCCCCGCCGAGTAGATTGGCTACCGCCGCGGTCGCGATCACGGTTCGCGGCCACAGCGCGTTCACCGCGACCCCGGCGGCTCGAAACTCACCGGCCATCCCCAGCACGCACAGGCTCATCCCGTACTTGGCGATGCTGTATGCCACGTGCGGGGCGAACCAGCGCTCCTCGACGTTGAGCGGCGGCGAGATCATCAGGACGTGCGGATTCTCGGCCTCCAGCAGGTGCGGAAGACAGGCCCGCGAGACCACGAAGCTACCGCGGGTGTTGACCTGCTGCATCAGATCGTAGCGCTTGAGCGGAGTCTCGAGCGTGCCGGCCAGGAAGATCGCGCTGGCGTTGTTGACGCACACGTCGATGCCGCCGAAGCGCTCCACCCCCTGCGCCACCGCGGCCTCGACCTGATCCTCGTCGCGCACGTCGCAGGCGACCGCCAGCGCCTGGCCGCCGGCGGCCTCGATTTCCTCGGCGGCGCTGTAGATGGTGCCGGCGAGCTTCGGATGACGGACCTTGGTCTTGGCTGCGATCACGATATTGGCGCCATCGCGTGCCGCGCGCCTGGCGATCGCCAGCCCGATGCCGCGGCTGGCACCGGTCACGAACAGGGTCTTGCCGCGAAGACTGCGCATCGGGGGTCGAGCGTTGGCGCCCGGCTAACTCGCCAGGCCGCGGCTGATTGGGGTCACGTTACCGCCGGGGGGCGCTTCCAGGCTCTGCTGGGGGCGGGCGATGAAGTAGCCCTGCAGCTGGTCGATGCCGCTGTTCTTCAGCGACTGGACGACGGTGGCCGAATCGACGCATTCGGCGATCGTCTCCTTGCCCAGCGCGTGGGCGATCTTGGCGATCGCCGACAGCACCGCGGTGTTGATCGGGTCCTGCCCGGCGCTGCGCATGTAGGTGCCGTCGATCTTCAGGTAATCGACGTCGATCTGTTTCAAATGCGTGAACGACGCAAACCCGGTGCCGAAGTCGTCGAGACCGACCCGGCAGCCGAGCTTCTTCAGCTCCTTGACCATCCGCTTGGTTCCCTCGACGTTGGCCACCGCCACCGCCTCGGCCACCTCGAACGTAAGCTGCTCCCCCTCGAGCCGGTGGCGCTCCAGCCGCTCGGCGACGAACTCGATCAGCTCCGGGTCCTCCACCGACTGCTCGGACAGGTTCAGCGCGAAGCACAGCGAGCGTCCGGCGGCGGTCAGATCGCCCAGGGTCTTGAGCGCCTTGGCGATCACCCAGCGGTCGATGTCCACGGTCATGTTGAAGCGCCCGGCGGTCGGCAGGAACGCATCCGGCGCGATCACGTTCCCCTCGGAGTCCTTCAGCCTGAGCAGAACCTCGTAAACCGCGGTTTCGCCATGGAGACCCGGGTGATGCTGGCGCCACAGCGAGCCCTCTTCGAGCGGCAGCTGTTCGTAGTCGATCCTGTCGGTGGCCAGGATCGGCTGGTACCAGAGCGAGAACAGGTCCTCCTCCAGCGCGGTGCGCAGCCGGGTGGACCAGCCCAGCTCCAGGTCCATCGCCGATTTCTGGTCGGTCTCGCTGGAGAACACGTGCACCCGATTGCGCCCCTGGTTCTTGGCCAGGTGACAGGCGATGTCGGCGTTGGCCATCACGTCGCCCAGGGACGGCGTGTCCCGGTCCATCAGCGCGACCCCGACGGTGGCCGAGATCAGGTATTGCTTGCCGCCGTAGTGAAACGGCTTCTCCTCCAGCGAGCGGCGGAACTGGTCGGCCGCCAGCTTGATCGAGTCGGCGCGCACGTTGCGCAGGATCACCGCGTATTCGTCCCCGCCGATGCGCGCCAGCGAATCGGAAATCCGCAGCCGCCCGCCCAGGCGCTCGGCCACCTCCAGCAGCAGCCGGTCGCCGGCGGTGTGCCCGGCGGTATCGTTGATGTACTTGAACCGGTCCAGGTCGACGAACAGCAGCGCGCTGATCTGGTCGCTGCGCTTGAGCCGGTGCAGCTCCTGCTCCAGCTCGGATTCGAAATGCGAGCGGTTGTGAAGCTTGGTCAGCGAGTCGTGCGTCGCCTGCCAGCGCAGCTCTTCTTCCAGCTGCTTGCGCGCCGAGACGTCCCGGAACGCGACCACCGAGCCGCGGCGCTGGCCGTCGATCTCGAGTGGGAACACGGTGCATTCGACCGGGATCGCGCGCCCGGAGCGCGACCAGAACGTGGTCTGCCAGCCGCTGATCTGGTTACCGGTCTGGTAGCACTGGCTCAGGAAGCACGAGTCCGCGTCCATCGGCTTGCCGTCCTCGAACCGGTTGTGGAACAGGTCGTAGGAGCGGCTGCCGATCAACTCCGCCTCCGATCGGAAGTCCAGGATGTCGCGTGCGGCCGGGTTGATGAACTGGATGTAGCCGCGCGCGTCGACCCCGTAAACGCCGTCGCCGACCGAGCGCAGGATGCCCTCCAGCCGCCGCCGTTCGCGATCGATCGACTTGCGGTCGACGATCCCGCGCGCCAGCGACGCGATCCGCGCCAGGAACAGCTCCCGCGCCTCGCTCTTGAAGATGCATTCGCTGGCGCCGGCGGCCAGCGCGTCGTTGATGACCTCGTCCGAGTAGGTGCCGGTGATGACCGCCGAGACGATGCGGCGCGTGTTCGGGTCCATGCGCAGCTTGCGCACCAGCGCCACCCCGTTCTGGTTGGGCATGAAATAGTCGATGATCGCCAGATCGAACGGCATCTTCAGCGCCTTGCGGTAGCCCTCGATGGCGCTGGCCGCGGTTTCGACGATGAACCCGTATTTCATCAGCATCCGCCGAAACGCGATCCGCACGGTGGGGGAATCGTCGACGAACAGCACCCGCAGGTGGTGATCGGTGAGTTCCTCCAGAAAACTGTGGCGCTGGTGGCGGTAAGGGTCGAGCAGCTTGGAAAACGCGTCGGGAATCTCCGAGTGGTCGCTCCACAGAACCAGCGCCGAGCGCTTGCGGTGCTTCAACCAGGCGATCGCCGCCGGCGATACCTCCGGAGCGACCAGCAGTACCGCCAGGTGGGCGTATCTGTGGTCGGCCAGGGTGTTGACGAAACAGTGGAACGCGGCATCCGGATTGAGCGGCCAGCCGATGACCACACCGACCAGGTCCGAACCCCGCGATTCGGCCGCCGACAGCTCGGCGATGGCGCCCTGGAACGACTCCACGGCACCGACCGAGAATCCGCGAGCGTTGAGTAAACTGGTGACCCCTGCTCTATGTTGTGCGGATGGGTTGATCAGCAGAACATGCTTCAAATCCCTTTCCCCATCGCTTGTCAAAGCTTCGAAATAATAGCAAAAAGCGCCGCCGGGGCAAAAAAGCCGCGCTGCATCGAGCCAAAACGCATTGGGCGCTCTACGAGACGGCGCCCGAGGGTACCAGGTGGGCCAGTTCCCGGTACAGCCGGTCGCTGCCGATAAAGTCCACACTGGCCTCGATGTCGGGGGCGAAATAGCGATCGGCGGTATAGCGTGCGACCCGCCGGCGCAGCTCGGTGATCAGCGCCTCGAGCCGTTCCGAGGAGCGTCTGGGGCGCTGGAATTCGATCCCCTGGGCCGCCGCCATCAGCTCGATCGCGGCGATCGTGATCGTGTGCTCGGCCATCGGTGCCAGCCGGCGCGCCGCGTGCGTGGCCATGCTGACGTGGTCTTCCTGGTTGGCCGAGGTCGGAATCGAATCGGCGCTGGCCGGATGCGCGAGCTGGCGGTTCTCGGAGGCCAGCGCGGCGGCCGTGACCTGGGCGATCATGAACCCGGAATTGACCCCGCTCTCCTCGACCAGGAACGCCGGCAGCCCGCTCAGGTGGGGATCGACCAGCAGCGCGATCCGGCGTTCGGAGAGATTGCCGATCTCGGTCAGCGCCAGCGCCAGCGCATCCGCGGCCAGCGCCACCGGTTCGGCGTGGAAATTGCCGCCGGAGATGACCTCGCCTTCGTCGGGGAACACCACCGGGTTGTCGGTGACCGCGTTGGCCTCGATCAGCAGCGTGCGCGCGGCGTCCGACAGCGTATCCAGACAGGCCCCCATGACCTGCGGCTGGCAGCGCAGGCAGTACGGGTCCTGAACCCGTTCGCATTCCCGGTGCGAGGCGCGGATTTCTGAGCCGGCGAGCAGTTCGCGCAGAGCCGCGGCGACCCGAAGCTGACCGGGCTGGCCGCGCACGCGGTGGATGCGTTCATCGAACGGCCCGTCCGAGCCGCGCGCGGCATCGACCGACATCGCGCCCGCGGCCAGCGCCGCGGTGAACGCTCGTTCGGCCCCGAACAGCCCCGCGAGCGCCAGCGCGCATGACACCTGGGTGCCGTTCAGCAGCGCCAGTCCCTCTTTCGGTCCGAGCTGGAGCGGTTGGAGGCCAATCGCGGCCAGGCCCTCGCCCGCGTCCAGGGTCCTGCCGTTC
>JBFJNB010000198.1:0-5619 GCA_041633655.1 Lysobacterales bacterium
ACCCGTTTCCGACGGTCACCGACACCGCGGCATTCCAGACGTGTCCGACGACCGCGCTCAGCACCGCGACCGCTTCGATATCGCAGGCACCCGCACGCGACGCGACCGCGACGACGGCGCCGCGGATCTCCCCCTCCGCCGACAAAGGCCCGGCGCCCTCGTCCCCCTGCGCGACGACCACCACCGCCCTGTGCCTGAATTCGAATCGGTTTTTGGTCGAGGTCGACTGGGAGGACTTCAATGGGATCACCGGACGCGGGACGGCAGTACCCGTGATGAACTCGACCGAAAGCGGGCTGTTCTGGTTCTTCAGTCCCGACAACATCGAAATGCTCGTCAAGGTGCTCGACGGGCGCGCCTTCAACGACCATTTCTGGGTCTTTGCCGGGGCCACGACCAATGTCGAATATACGCTCCGGGTCACCGATACCCAGACCGGCGAGACCAGAACCTACGTCAATCCACTGGGGTCATCGTCGACGTTCCTCGACAACCAGGCGCTGGGTGGGCCGCAGCAGCCCGTGATTGTCCCGACGCTGTCTGGGTGGAGCGTGGTTGTCCTCGGCCTGGTGCTGATGCTCGCGGCTGCAACGCGCCTGACCCCAGTCGGCCGCGACCCGACGAAATAGAAAAACGCCCCAGCGTCAGTGGATCAGCGAGCGCCGGCCGGCTCGACGTCGCGCAGAAATTGTCGTAACGCCTCGGCGTAGTCGTCGGGCTCCTCCAGCATGCTCATGTGCGAGCTCTGCTCGAAGATCTGAAGCCGGGCGCCCGGTACCCGCTGCTGGAATCCGGCCACCGTCTCCGGCCGTGCTTCGTCGTAACGCCCCGCCGTAAAGAGCACCGGCACGTCGATCGAGCCGAGCCTGCCGGTGGCGTCGAAGTCCTTCAGCACGCCGGTCGCGTGGAACTCGCTCGGTCCCCACATCGTCTCGTAGACGGCCGTTCCGAAATCGGCGAACGCCGCGTTGAGTTCATCGGGCCACGGGTCCAGTCGGCACAGATATCGCCGGTAGAATGCCATTGTCGCGGCCCGGTATTCCTCGGCGTCCGTGGTGCCCGCCGCTTCGTGGCGGTCGATGGCCTCGCGGATATCCTCGGGAAGCTCCGCCTTTAACGCGGCGGTATCGATCAGCCACTGCGGGACGTCGAGCGCGGGACTGGCGAGGATCATGCTCGCGACCGCGGACGGATGCGCGCCGTAGTACTCCACCGCGAGCATCGTGCCCCACGAATGACCGAACAGGTGAAAGCGATCGATGCCGAGTGCGTCCCGCAGCCGCTCGAGCTCGTCGACGTGGCGCTCGACGGTCCAAAGCGACGCGTCCTCGGGCCGGTCGGAACGACCGCAACCGAGCTGGTCGTAGAACACCACCGGGCGTTCGCCGGCAAGCCGTGCCAGTGGCCGCAGGTAGTGGCTGGTCGCGCCCGGGCCGCCGTGCACCAGGACCAGCGGCGTCGCGTCGCCGGAACCGACGATTTCGTACCAGATCCGCCCGCCCTCGACCTCGACGTACCCCTCGCCCGCGGCAAGCCCACGGACCCCGCCGGCACCCTCGGGTTCGGGGGAACAGCCAACAACCGTCAGTGCGAACACCGCCACCGCAACGACTGCGCGATTCGACATCATCATCTCCTCCCGTGGCTCGCCACACTGCCCGGAGGGCAGCCTAATGCAACCCGCCCCGGTTCACCACCCGGCGATACCTTGTATTTGGTGCTCCTCCGCGCTTTGATGGCGACGAACCTCCCACATAGGGCGCAGACCATGGCCATCGAAAACTACGATCTGGTAGTTCCGCCCATGACGCGCATGGCGACCAACCTCGGCGGTTTGCTGACCAAGAACAAAAAAGGGGTCAACAAAAAAGGGGTCAGGTTCACTTATCTGCCCAACTCACTTCGGGCAGGATGATGCGCCCGTTCGATAAGTGAACCTGACCCCATTTTTGTTCCTCAGGCTGCTGGCGCTGGTCTATCTCGCCGCGTTCGTCTCGTTCGCCATCCAGGCCCAGGGCCTGATCGGCGCCGAGGGCATTCTGCCGCTGGCCGAGTACCTGGCGGCGGCAAAAGCTCAGCTCGACCACCCGTACTGGGTGCTCCCTACGCTGCTCTGGTTCAACGCCTCCGATGCCGCCATCGTCGGACTTTGCTGGCTGGGGGCGGCCGCAGCAGTGGCACTTCTTGCGGGACTGCCCGCGCGCGTCCTGACCGTCGTGCTGTATGTCCTGTACCTGTCGCTGTTCTACGCCGGGCAGACCTTCATGGCGTTCCAGTGGGACCTGCTGCTGCTGGAAACAGGCTTCATCGCGATCGTGCTCGCCTGGCACGCCCCGAGCGGGGTGTGGCTCTATCGCTGGCTGCTGTTTCGGTTCATGTTCTTATCCGGCTGGGTCAAGCTCGCCAGCGGCGACCCGACCTGGGCCGACTGGAGCGCGCTTCAGTACCACTTCGAGACCCAGCCGCTGCCGACCGCGCTGGCCTGGTACGCCCACCACCTGCCGGATCAGGTGCTGAAGTTCGCGGTCGGCGCGACGCTCTTCGTCGAACTCGTTATCGCGTTTCTGGTCTTCGCCCCGCGGCGCCTGCGCATGGTCGCCGCGTTCGCCTTCGTGCTGCTGGAACTGACGATCCTTCTGACCGGCAACTACAACTTCTTCAACCTGCTGACGATCGTGCTGTGCGTGTTCCTGTTCGACGACAGGGACCTTGCTCGCATCGTGCCCGGGCGCCTGCGCGGGCGGGTCAGGCCCGCCGCGACCAGCGTCCCGGTCAAGCGCATTGCCGTGACCCTCGCCGCGCTGATCGCCGCCCTGGGCGCGCTGAGCTTCTGGGCGACCGCCCACCGCGCCAGCCTGCCCGCGCCCGCGCTCTCCGTGCTGCGGGCGGTCGACCCGCTCCACGCGGCCAACGGCTACGGCCTGTTCGCGGTGATGACCACCAGCCGCGACGAGATCGTCATCGAAGGCACCGCCGACGGTCAGACCTGGCGGCCCTACCGCTTCCGCTACAAGCCCGACGCGCTCGACGAAGCGCCACCCTGGATCATCCCCCACCAGCCCCGGCTCGACTGGCAGCTCTGGTTCGCCGCGCTCTCCAACCCCCAGCGCCAGCCCTGGTTCATCCAGTTCGCCGCCCAACTGCTGGTCAACTCAGCCCCCGTAACCGCGCTGCTCGCGCACAACCCGTTCCCCGACCAGCCGCCGCGGGCCATCCGCGCCCAGCGCTATCGCTACCACTTCACTACCCCCGAAGAACGCGCCCAGACCGGCCACTGGTGGAAGCGCGAATACGTCGGCCCCTACCTCCCCTCGATCGCGCTCAGGCTCAGCGTCCCGGAGCTAGATCCAACCGAGCCGATCGAGACGCCAGAGTTGCAGATGAACCCCGATCCACCGCGGATGCCAGACCTCACTCCGCCAGCGCCAGAAAATCACCCGGCCCCAAAATCCGACTTCCGCGCCGAAGCACCCGACGGATCGTGAGCCGAATCTCAAGACTATTCGGCTCAATTTTTATTTAATCTTGAGCCGAATATCGGTGATAATCGGCTCATGAAGTACAACTGGCAACAGCCGGACTGGCCCGAGTTTCGCTACGAACCGGGCGCGCTGGAAGACGACCTGTTCGCGTTCGCCGAAAAAACCGGCCGCCTCGGCGGTCTGGTCAGCGGACTGCCGGCGGACCTGCAAACCGAAACTCTGGTCGACACGCTGGTGGCCGAGGCCCTGAAGACCTCCGAGATCGAAGGCGAATACTTGAGCCGCGAAGACGTCAGGTCATCGATCCGAAACAACCTCGGCCTCAATCAGCCGCTCCAAAGGGTCGGCGATCAACGCGCCCAGGGGGCGGCTGAATTGATGATCGCGGTCAGGGACAGCTACGCCGAGCCGCTGACCGAGGCCACGGCGCTCGCCTGGCACCGGATGATCATGCGCGGCACTCGATCCGTGAAAGCGGGCGCGTGGCGGGACCATCGGGAGCCGATGCAGGTGGTGTCGGGCCCGCCAGGCCGGCGCGCCGTTCACTTCGAAGCCCCGCCGTCGCGTCAGGTTCCGGCGGAAATGGCGGCTTTCGTCGATTGGTTCAACGACACCGCCCCGGGAGGCAACCGCGAAATCAAGAAAGCCGCAATCCGGGCGGCAATCGCCCATTTGTACTTCGAGACCATCCACCCGTTCGAGGACGGCAACGGGCGCATCGGCCGGGCCATCGCCGAAAAGGCCCTGAGCCAGACCCTCGGGCGGCCCCTCTTGATGAGCCTTTCGCAAGCCATCGAGGCCCACCGCAAGGCTTACTACGCCGAGCTGAAATCCGCCCAGCGCTCAAACGAGATCACTCCGTGGATCAGGTACTTTCTCGGCGTCGCCCTCGCCGCCCAGGCCAGCGCCGAGGCAATGGTCACGTTCACGATTGAGAAGGCACGGTTCTTCGGCCGCTTCGGCGCCGACCTCAATCCGCGCCAGCGCAAGGTCCTACAACGGATGCTCGCCGAGGGGCCAGGGGGATTCGTGGGCGGGATGAGCCCCAGGAAGTACATCGCGCTCACGCGCTGTTCTAAGGCGACCGCCACCCGCGACCTCCGGGACCTGGCCGCCCGCGGCGCGCTCCAGGTCACCGGCGGCGGCCGCAGCACTCGTTACGCGATCGATTTCGACGCCGACCCGGCGTTGATCCACCGGCGCTAATCAACGTTCCAGACGCCGTCTGGGTGGCGCTGACGGAGGGGCGTGATTGCAGACCGAAAGCGCTGCTCCCGGCGAGAACGATCAGCGAGCCAGCAACGCGAAATGCGGTCGGTCAGATCGGCTTGCCGTAGTCCGGGCGCGAGCAGTAAGGTACGACTCGACACCGAGTCCATCGCAGACATGAGCATCGAGAAACTGGCAGCACGGCTGCGCGAATTCGCCGACGAGCGAGACTGGAAGCAATTCCACAGCCCCAAAAACCTGGCCATGGCGCTCGGCGCCGAGGCCGGCGAGTTGCTGGAGTTGTTCCAGTGGCTCACCCAGGAGCAGTCCAGCGCCGTAGCATCTGATGCCGCGCAACGGGCGCGGGCCGAAGAAGAACTGGCCGACGTCTTCATCTACCTGGTCCGCCTGGCCGACATTCTCGACATCGACCTGGTCAAGGCCGCGCACGAGAAGATCGAGACCAACGCGCAGAAATACCCGATCGACAAAGCGCGCGGGCGCGCGACCAAATACAAGGACCTGTGAGCGGTGCGCCTGTACGCCGGCAGTTCGGGCCAGTTCATCCAGGACACGGTGCGCAACCAGATCGCCGGCAAGCTGAAGGCCGCCTTTTTCGACCACTTCTCAGGCGCTTTTCGAAAAATCTGAATCGCCCCAAAGCGCTAGCATTTTCTCTCTAAAAGCGGCTTCTTCGCTGTGATTGAAGTCGTCGTCGATATGAACCGGGTCCGGGTTGGAAAAAGTCCCACCCCAACGAAGCCCTAATCCAGGCAGGGCTTCAAAAAATTCCTGAATGGGCTCGGGCAAGCTGGAAAAAACACCAAGCCGCTCCGAGTTGTACCACTGGCCCTGAAATATCAAGTTGACATCAACTGCATGGCCAATGTGGTGATTCGAAAACCGGGCGGGAGTGACCACTGATCCG
>JBFJNB010000199.1:0-5612 GCA_041633655.1 Lysobacterales bacterium
CGGCGAGGTCACCGGGAACATCGCCTGGGCGGCGAGCACGTTGTCGAGCCCGAGGGGCAGTTTCCACTTCGCCGGCGTGATGAACCCGCCCCGATAGTTTCCCGCCGGATCGGTCTCGACCCGGCCGTCGTGGAACAGCCGCTCGAACTCGCGTGCCCCGAGGTTGAACACCGCCGGCGAATTGCGCGGGACCCGGCCGTGAACCGCGCGCTCCGGCGTGTTGCCGGGCCGGCGTTCCCGGCCGAGGCCGGTCGGTCCCTCGCCCAGCGGCAACGCCAGAGCGTCTCCGGAGGCGAGCGACGGATGGTGGCAGGTGGCGCAGGAGATGTTCCGGTTGCCGCTCAAGATCTTGTCGAAGAACAACAGCCGGCCGAGTTCGACCTTGGCCGGGGCGGGCGTGCCGTCATCGTAGTAGTCCGCGTCGGTGACCGGATCGGGCAGGCCTGCTCCGGTGGCGCCGGTCGGGTGGATCGGCGCTGCCAGCGCGGCCATCGCCGTCATCAGCAATCGGATGGTTGCGGTGGATTTCATGCCGCACCCCTCAGATCCCGGCCCGCGGCGGTAGCATCACGAACAGCGGGATGTGGGCCGCGGAGCCGAACTCGCCCGGGTGCCCGCCGTAGGTCTTGCCGTCGCTGTGCCAGTTGATCGCCAGCATCGACGTGGTCCACACGTCGGACATCTGCAGGCACGGGCTGAAGGTGTGTACGAACGCGGCGTTGCCCTCGGCGTTGGCGACGAACACGCTCTCGGAGCCGTCGCGCGCGCCCAATGGCAAGTCGAGCGTGCCTGTGAACGGCACCGGCGGCGGCAGCGCCATGAACGCGTGCCACATCGTGTACACACCTTCGGGCACCAGCCCGCTGAAGCGCAGGTCGAGACGGCCCTGGCCGTTGACGCACGTGTAGGTGCCCTGGCCGGCGTGGCGCAGCCATTCGCCCAGCGTCAGGCCGGTAGACTCGCCCTTCGGGTGCGGGCCGATGGCCTCTTCGCTGAACGGGTCGTGCGGCACCGGCACCGCGCTCCGGTAAAGCTCGGCGCTCATGTTGTGGTCGCCGTTGGTGACCCGGTATACGCGACCGCTCCCCGGCTCGCGCTCGATGAACACGTCCTGCTCGGGCAGGCCCATGTCCAGATGGGTCTTGAAGGCAAGCTCGATGGAAACCGGCGCGGGCGCAACCCCGTCCGCCTGGACCGTCAGCAGACCGCTCAGAATCAGTCCGCTCATTGCTTGCAACGGCAGTTTGAAGAATGTCGTGGTCATGTCGATTTCCCTCGTGTGGCATTGAACACGGGGGCAATTCTGACCCGCAGCCCGGCGCCCAAGCTTGATAAGGATTTGACAGATTCGTGATTTTTCGCTGGTTCACCGGACCTCAAAAAACCACGAATCGATCACTTGGCAGTCAAGCCTCGGGCGCCGCAACCCGCGAGACTCATCGCATCCCGGGATACCCGTGTCCCCGGTTTGTATGGACAACAGAGAGGGGTTCGTGATGAGCAACGCGACCAACGACAAATACTCGCATCTTGCGCGCGTGCTGCACTGGGCGTCGGCGGCGGTCGTACTGTGGGCAACGCTGACCGGTGTCTACGCCGCGGTCTGGGCCGATGCCGAACTCAGAGATCTGATCGCGTTCGTCAACGTCTCGCTGACCACCCTGTTGATTCCGGTTTTTGCGCTGCGCGTGGGCCACCGGCTGATGAGCCGCAAGCCGGCCGCGCTCGCCGTTTCGGGCATCGAGAGGCGCGCCGCCGCCATCGGCCACTTCGCGCTGTACGCGCTGACCGCCGTGGTGCTGGCATCGGGCGTGCTGATGATGGAACGGGACATCGAGGTGTTCGGCTGGGTGTCGTTCGAGCGGCCCATAGCCGACCCGGCTGTCAATCTCGCGTTCGGCCTGGTCCATCGGGCCACCACCGGGCTGCTCGGGCTGATGGTCCTGATCCACGTCGCCGCGGTCGTGCGGCACCATCGGCGCGGTATCCAGGTGCTGGCGAGGATGACATGGTCCCGGTCGAGCCGTACGCCTGACCGGCCGTTTCGCGACCGCGGAGGGCGAGCGGTGTTCGCCCGCGGCCGATTCGGCGCGGCCCACGTGCTGGCGCACCGGCTGGCCGATGCCGGGGAGGCGATGGCCGGCCGGTACCTGCTGGGACGATGGCTCGACGGGCGCTCCGGTTCCGGCAGTGACTGGGTCCACCTGCATTTCCACCTGGCCTCTTTCGAGCTGGCCACCGGCGACTGGGATGCCGCATACGAGCGCTTCATCCGGCATATCCTGCTGGCGGCGGCGACCACCGAGGACGCGTTGACCGACGCACCGGCGCTGCTGTGGCGGCTGCAGCTCAGCGCGCCGAAAGACGTCGAACTGCCGTGGCAAGTGCTGCGGCGAACCGCACTCAAACGGATGCAGCGCCCCTGCGATCCATTCGTGCAGCTGCACAACCTGCTGGCACTGGCGGGCGCCGGCGATCTCGCCCGAATCGATCGCTGGCTCAACGCGCAGCCGGTTTGCGACGACATCGGCGAGGAATGCCTGCTGCGCCGGGCGGTAATGGCGCTACGGGCCTATGCCGGGCGAACCTACCGCCAGGCGGCCGAGGCGTTGCACCGCCTGCTGCCGCTGCTGCCGCGCCTGGGTGGCAGCGCCGAGCAAAACCGGCTGTTTGTCGATCTGGCTCGTGCCAGCCAGCGCTCCTTGATCGAGACCGATCTGGGTCGCGCTTAAACGCGGAGCCTGGGCGTCAGGGGGCTGCCGCGATCAGGTGCCGGGGTCCAGCTCCAGGCGCTCGACCTTCTGGAACCCGCGCGGCAGCTTGCGCCCGCGCTGGGCGCGCTCGCCGAGGTAGTGCTCCAGGTCCGACCACTTCAACCGCAGGTAGCGCTGCCCGGCCCAGACCAGCAACTGGCCGCCCTCGGGGATCACCGCGACCGCGACCACTTCCTCGTCGCCGGCCTTGAGCCGCTTGGGCGGCACGTTGATGATCTTGTTGCCCTTGCCGCGCGCGAGTTCCGGCAGCTCGGCCAGTGGGATCACCAGCAGGTGGCCGTTCGAGGTTGCCGCCGCGACCCGGTCGCTGGCCGGATCGCCGACCGGCGCCGGCAGCAACGGCCGCGCGCCCTTGGGCACGGTCAGCATCGCCTTGCCGGCCTTGTTGCGCGAATAGAGGTTCTCGACCCGGGTCAAAAACCCGTAGCCGTGGCTGGAAGCCAGCACCAGGCGATCCTCCGGGGCACCGATGACCGCCGCGGCGAATTGCGCTCCGGCGGCCGGGGTGAAGCGCGAGGTCAGCGGCTCGCCCTGGCCGCGGGCCGAGGGCAGGGTATGGGCCGGCAGCGCGTAGCTGCGCCCGGCGGAGTCCAGGAACACCGCCTGCTGGTTGCTGCGCCCGCGGGCTGAGTGCAGGAACTTGTCGCCCGACTTGTAGTTGAGGCTCCCCGGGTCGATGTCGTGGCCCTTGGCCAGCCGCGCCCAGCCCCGTTCGGACAGCACCACCGTGACCGGCTCGGTCGGCATCACGTCGGTCTCGGCCAGCGCCTGGGACGGCTCGCGCGCGACGATCGCCGAGCGCCGGGGGTCGCCGTGCTGCTTGACGTCGGCGGCGATCTCGTCGGCGATCATCTTCTTCAATCTTCGGGGCGAATCGAGCGTTTGCTCGAGGTCGGCGCGTTCGGCCTCCAGCTCCTGCTGCTCGCCCTGGATCTTGATCTCCTCCAGCCGCGCCAGGTGTCTCAGCTTCAGGTCCAGGATCGCCTCGGTCTGCGCGTCCGAGAGCCCGAAGCGCCGCATCAGCACCGGCTTGGGTTCTTCTTCCTCGCGGATGATCCGGATCACCTCGTCGATGTTGAGATACGCGATCAGCAGGCCTTCCAGGATGTGCAGCCGCTCCAGCACCTTCTCCAGGCGCCACTGGAGGCGGCGCTTGACCGTCTGCATCCGGTAGTCGAGCCACTCGGTGAGAAGTTCCACCAGGTTCTTGACCTGCGGGCGCCCGTTGAGCCCGATCACGTTCAGGTTGACCCGGACGTTGCGTTCCAGATCGGTGGTCGCGAACAGGTGGCTCATCAGACCGTGCAGATCGACCCGGTTGGAGCGCGGGATCAGCACCAGCCGGGTCGGGTTTTCGTGATCGCCCTCGTCGCGCATGTCCTCAAGCATCGGCAGCTTCTTGGCCCGCATCTGCTGCGCGATCTGCTCCATGACCTTGCCGGGAGAGGTTTGGTGGGGCAGGGCGGTGATGACGACGTTGCCCTCCTCGCGCTTCCACACCGCGCGCAGCTTCACGCTGCCGGAGCCGGTGCGGTAGATCCCGAGCAGGTCCGCGGGCGGGGTGATGATCTCGGCGCCGGTCGGAAAGTCCGGGCCCTTCACGTGTTCGCACAGTTCCGCGACGGTCGCCTTGGGCGATGCGAGCAGGCGAAAGCACGCGCTGGCGACTTCCTTCATGTTGTGGGGTGGGATGTCGGTGGCCATCCCGACCGCGATCCCGGACGCGCCGTTCAGCAGTACGTTCGGAAGCCGCGCCGGCAAGAGCTTCGGCTCGGTCAGGGTGCCGTCGAAGTTCGGGGTCCACTCCACCGTGCCCTGGCCCAGTTCGGCCAGCAGCACCTTGGCATAGGCCGACAGCCGCGATTCGGTGTAGCGCATCGCCGCGAACGACTTCGGATCGTCGATCGAGCCGAAGTTGCCCTGGCCGTCGACCAGCGGGTAGCGGTACGAGAACGGCTGCGCCATCAGCACCATCGCCTCGTAGCACGCGGTGTCCCCGTGGGGATGGAACTTGCCGATCACGTCACCGACGGTGCGCGCCGATTTCTTGTGCTTGGAAGCCGCCGACAGGCCCAGTTCCGACATCGCGTAGACGATCCGCCGCTGGACCGGCTTGAGCCCGTCGGCCAGGTGCGGAAGCGCGCGGTCCAGGACCACGTACATCGAGTAGTCGAGATAGGCCTTCTCGGCAAAGTCCTTAAGCGCGACCTGCTCGAAGCCGCCGGGTGGGGTCTCGATCTGTTCAGTCATGGGTGTTCATCCTCCCGGGGAGGCGTCGGTCGGTCATAGTTCTGCGAGGTCGCCTTTCTTCTCCAGCCAGGCCTTGCGGTCGGCGGCGCGCTTCTTGGCCAGCAGCATGTCCATCAGCGGGCGGGTCTTGTCGCCGGCGCTCATCGTCAGCTGCACCAGGCGCCGGGTGTCCGGGTGGACCGCCGATTCGCGCAACTGCGCCGCGCTCATCTCGCCGAGCCCCTTGAAGCGGGTCACCGAAATCTTCGCACGCACGCCCTCGTGGCGCAGCCGCTCGATGATGTGGTCGCGCTCTTCCTCATCCAGCGCGTAGTGTTTTTCCTTGCCCGCGTCGATCCGAAAAAGCGGCGGCATCGCGACGAAGATGTGGCCCTCGCGCACCAATGGCTCGAAGTGGCGCAGGAACAGCGCGCACAGGAGCGTTGCGATGTGCAGCCCGTCGGAGTCGGCGTCGGCCAGGATGATGATCTTGCCGTAGCGCAGGCCGTCCAGGTCGTCGCTGCCCGGGTCGACCCCGAGCGCGACGGCCAGGTCATGCACCTCCTGGGAGCCCAGCACCGCGCCGGATTCCACCTCCCAGGTGTTCAG
>JBFJNB010000200.1:0-5599 GCA_041633655.1 Lysobacterales bacterium
CGCCGCGGTCGCGGCGGCCCTTTCCGGTCAGGCGTTTATTTGCGGAAGCCGTAGCTCATCGCGACGTTCAGGAAATCGACGTCGGACTCATCGGTTTCGAAGCGGGTCCATTCGGCGGACAGCCGCCACGACTTGCCGAAGTAGCGACCGAAACCAAGACCGTAGTAGAGGTCCTCGTCGGACTCGCTCTCGCGGAAAGTGCCGATGGCGCCGCTCACGCGCGCGTCGGCATCCCAGAAGAACGCGCCGACCTGGGCCTGAACGAACCAATCGTTGCCGAAGAGATATTGCGGCCGCAGCCCGACCGAGAAGCCATCCAGCTCGACCCGAGTACGGGCCGGGCCTTCGATCGTGGGAATGCTCCCGTTGAAGCTGCCAAAGTCGAGATAGCCCACCTCGGCGGCCAGATAGCGTGAGAACTCGTAGCCGCCGAAGATCCGAAACGACGTGCTGTCGTCATCGGTCAACCCGAAGTCGCCATCATCGTCCACGTCGCCTTCGCCCACGGCGGTACCGAAATAGAAACCCCGGTCTTCGGCTGCTGCCATCGCGGCGCCGGAGATACCGAGCAACAAAACGGTCAGCAGAATCTTCATGTTCATCAGGGGCCTCCTAACGACTTGATTATGAACCCCAGGCTCTAGCATCAGAGAAATCGGGGCTTGCCGTACAGACCACTGAGGTCACTTGATTTTTTTCACGAAATATTGTCCAGAACCGCTCCGCCGAAGCGGCTAAAGTCGGCTCATCGCGGTGCCGATAAATCTGGTCAAGGGTGCGCTCGCACCGACCGGACCGGAGGCGTATGCGCCCCTCGACACGAGGCAGCATGGCTCATGACATACCGGAGCAAAACGACCCTGGCGGTGTTTTCGCTGACGCTGGCGTGCCTGGTGGCGTTCGCCGGCTTCACGATGAACCGGGTCGGCGGCGCGCTGCTGGAAGCGGCGGTCCAGCGCCTGGAGGCCGTCGCCGACTCACGGGTGTCCGAGATCGAGGGCTTGATCCAGAGCTATCACGCGATGGCGAATCTGGTGGTCAGCCGCACCCGGCTGCGCGAAATCCTGGCCAGAGTCGAGCGAGACAAAGGAGCGGAATAACGTGAAGCAATCGAATCCAGAGGCCGTCACGATCCTGATCGTCGATAACGACGAAGTCGACATCAGGGCGGTGACCCGGGCGCTGCGCAAGTGCCACATCGACAATCCCATCGCGGTGGCGGGTAACGGGGCGGAGGCGCTGGCCATGCTGCGCGGCGAGCCAACCGCCAGACCGGTTGCGTGGCCGTACATCGTGCTGCTCGATCTGAACAAGCCGCGGATGAGCGGGATCGAGTTTCTCAAGGTCCTGCGCGACGATCCGGCCCTGACCGGGACCGAGGTATTCGCGCTGAGTACCTCCGACGACGATCGCGACAAGGTCGCCGCTTACCGGCACCAAGTCGCCGGCTACATATTGAAAACCAACGCGGGCACCGACTTCGTCGACCTGGTCACGATGCTCGGCAAGTTCGTCGTAACGGTACGCTTTCCCGAACGTCCGCAGCGCAAGGCGGCGTAGCTTCATGGATCAAGCGCGCGCGACCGAAGAGTCTGCGATTCGCATCCTCCTGGTCGACGACGACGAGGTCGACCGGCGGGTGATTCGGCGCACGCTGCGACGCTGCGGGCTCGCGGCCGAAATCGAGGAGACCGCCAGCCCCGAGCGGGGAGTCGAGCGCGCGCGCTCGGGCGACTGCGATTGCGTGCTGCTCGACTACCGGTTCCCGACCGGGGATGCGTTCGAGCTGTTCGGTGAGCTCTTTTCCCAATCCTGCGCGCACCGTCCCGGGATCGTGCTGCTGACCGGTATGGGCGACGAGCGGGTCGCGGCCGAGGCAATCCAGCGCGGTGCCCAGGAATACCTGAGCAAGGCGGAGCTCGCGCCGACGTCGATTCGCCGCGCCATCGAATCGGCCCGCGAGAAGGTGATGATGCAGGGCGCTCTGGAGCGTCGCAGCGAGGAACTCACCCGGATGGGCCTGTACGACCATCTGACCGGCCTGCCCAACCGGCGGTTGTACTTCGATCGGCTGTGCCAGGCGGTCCGCGAGGGCACCCGAAGCGGGAGCAGGTTCACCGTGCTAATGATGGATCTGGACCTGTTCAAGGCGGTCAACGACTCCCTCGGTCACGAGGCCGGAGACGACCTGCTGCGCCAGGTGTCGGAGCGGTTGCGTCGCATGGTGCGGGACTGCGACACGGTGGCGCGGATCGGGGGCGACGAGTTTGCCGCGGTGCTGTCGACCGCCGAAACGATCGAGGGTGCCACCGTAGTGGCCGAAAAAATCGGCGCGACGATGGCCGAGCCGTTCCTGATCCGCGAACAGGTAGCCCACGTCGGGATATCCTGCGGTATTGCGCGGTTTCCCGACCACGGCGAAACCGCGGAAGAACTGGTCCGGCGCGCCGACATGGCGATGTACGAGGCCAAGGCCGGCGGCCGCGGCGTCGCGGTCTACGGCGCCGGCCGGATGGACGCCGGTTACGAGTCGGCGCTGATCGCCCAGGGGCTCCGAACGGCGCTGGAAAACGACGAGATGTTCGTCGTCTATCAGCCGCAGGTCCGCCTCGGCGACCGCAAGGTCGTCGGCGTCGAAGCGCTGGTCCGGTGGCACCATCCGCAGCTCGGATTGCTGTCCCCGAGTCGCTTCATCCCGGCGGCCGAACGCTCCACCTTGATCGAAACGCTGACCCTGCGGGTCCTGAAGTCGGCGCTGATCCAGCAAAACCTGTGGTCCAGGCGGGGACAGGACCTGTCGATCTCGGTCAATCTCTCGGCCAGGCTGCTCGATCGGGAAGAAGTCGTCGACGAGGTTCGACAGCTCGTGCGCAGCGCCGGAATTGCGCCCGCGCGGCTGTGCCTGGAGGTCACCGAAACGGGCATCATGAGCAACCCCGAGCGCGCCGAGTGCATCATGCGCGCGCTGTCGTCTTTCGGCGTGCGGATTTCGATCGACGACTTTGGCACCGGCTACTCCTCGCTGAAGTACCTGCGCAACTTTCCCATCGACGAAATCAAGATCGACCGCTTGTTCGTCGCCGGGCTGGCGCGGGAACCGCGGGATCGGCTGATCGTCCAGTCGATCCTGGCGCTTGGCCATGCGTTCGGAGTACGCGTGGTCGCCGAGGGGATCGAGGACCGGGAGGTGTGGCGGCAACTGATGGAACTGGGCTGTTCGCATGGCCAGGGGTTCGCAATCGGCGTTCCCATGGACGGAGCCGCGGTCTACGAATGGAGTGAGGCCTGGGCGCGACGGCAGGAGTGAGGATCCGTCGGCAGCCCGCGTTGTACAGGTCGAATTTCGGGTTTTTTGTATCTGGTAAGGATCGGCGGCCGACGGCAAGCTGATACGGGTTTGACGCTGCCAACGGAGACCGCCGATGTCGATGCCCGCCGCCGAAATGCCGTGGCCTGAAACCTCCAGCCCCGAGTCTGGATTCGATCCGGAGGACTGGAGCGAGTTCGCGAAGCTCGCGCACCGCGCGGTCGACGACATGGTTGCCTATCTGAGCGCGATCGGCGAGCAGCCGGCCTGGCGCCCGGTCCCCGAGGCCACCAAGCAACTCCTGCGCGGACCGGCACCGGAGGCCGGCATCGGGCTGGAGGCGGCCTACGACGAGGTCCTCGAGCACGTGGTGCCGTACCCGACCGGCAACATCCACCCGCGCTTCTGGAGCTGGGTCGGCGGCACCGGCACGCCGCAGGCGTGGCTGGCCGACATCGTGATCTCGGCGCTGAACGCGTGCAATCTGGGTTTCGACGAGATGGCCTCGACCTACGTCGAGCTGCAATTGATCGACTGGCTCAAGTCGCTGTTCGGGATGCCGGCCGACGCCAGCGGGCTGATCGTCAGCGGCGGCTCGATGGCCAACCTGGTCGGGCTGACGGTGGCGCGCAACGTCAAGGCCGGCTACGACGTGCGCGCGCTCGGCGTGGATCCGGGGCGCGCGCCGCTGGTGTTCTATGCCTCGTCGGAGACCCATTCGTCCGTGCGCAAGGCCGTCGAATTGTTGGGCTTGGGCACCCGGGCACTCAGGATCGTACCGGTGCGGCGCGACTTCACCATCGACCTGCCGGCGCTGGAAGCAGCGATCGCCGCGGACCGCGCCGCCGGCAGCCAGCCGGCCGGACTGATCGTCAACGCCGGCACCGTCAACACCGGCGCGACCGATCCGCTGGAGCGCCTGGCGGAGATCAGCGAGCGCGAGGGCTTGTGGCTGCACGTCGACGGCGCGTTCGGGGCGATGGCAAAGGCCTCCACGCTGGCGCGCGAGCAGGTCGCCGGGCTGGAACAAGCCGATTCGCTCGCGTTCGACCTGCACAAGTGGATGTACCAGCAGTACGACATCGGCTGCGCGCTGGTGCGCCACCGCCAGGCGCACTTCGACAGCTTCAACGTGACCCCGGCGTATCTCAGGAAAATGGCGCGCGGGCTGGCATCGGGCCCGACCGATTTTTCCGCCTACGGGGTACAGCTTTCGCGCTCGGCCAAGGCGCTTCGCGCCTGGCTGACGATCCGGTCCGAGGGCCTCGGCAAGTTCCGGGCGCTGGTGGACCAGAACATCCGCCAGGCGCGCTATCTGAGCGCCCGCGTCGAGCACGAAGCCGATCTCGAATTGCTGGCGCCGACCGCGCTCAACATCGTCAACTTCCGCTATGCCCCGGCCGGGATCGCCGATGAGCCGCTCAACGAGGTGAACCGCGAAATCCTGATGGCGCTGCACACCCGCGGCATCGCGACGCCGTCTTCGACCGAGATCGATGGGCGGTTCTCGATCCGGGTCGCGATCTGTAACCACCGCAGCCGCCGCGCCGACTTCGACGCGCTGGTGGCCAGCGTGCTCGAGATCGGCCGCCAACTGCTGATGATCTAGCCCCTGGCGTTCGCGACCGAGGAGGCAAATACCGTGGCACGGGCTTCCAGCCCGTGAAAGAAAATCACGGCCAGGGATGGCCGTGCCACGGTACCGGTCGAGCACCGCGACGGCGGACTAGTCTGATCGCGCTTGCTTGACGTGCGCGGCGACCTGCTCGCAGGTCGCGATCCAGACGCCGGAATGGCCGCGGATCCAGCCGATGAGCTCATCCAGCATTTTCAGTCGTGCCGGCCGGCCGATGATCTGCGGGTGCAGGGTCAGGCCGAAATAGCCGCGCTCTGCGTAGGCGGCGACGAACTCCTCGCGCCACAGCGCCTGGACCGTGGCCGCCGACGCGATCGTCTTGTCCCAGGATTCCAGGTCGAACCAGAAGTGCGGGGCGTCGTCGAGCACCCACGAAACCGGCAGCTCGACCAGCCCCGCAGGGTCTGAGTGCAGGTACGGCAGGTCCGCGTCCATCAGGTTGCTCGAGTAGAGAAGCCCTTCCCGGGCTACCAGCTCGAGGGTCACGGGGCTGGGATCCCACGCCGGCGCGCGGTAGCCGACCGGTCGCCGCCCGCCGAGCTTTTCCAGCACCGCGATGCTCTCACGCAGCCGCCTCAGTTCCTCGACCGGTTCGAGCCGCCGCGGGGACTCGTGCTTGACGCCGTGGGCGCCGAGTTCGTGGCCGCCGGCGGCGA
>JBFJNB010000201.1:0-5592 GCA_041633655.1 Lysobacterales bacterium
GCGGCGGACCGGTCGGCACGGTTTGGTAGGTCACCGTCAGCATCGGGCGCCGGGTCAGCGCGAAGTTCTCCCGCGACTCGAAGCGCATCGCGGTCTGATTGCCCGAATTCTCGGCCCCGATCAGGATCCAGCCGTGGTTTTGAGCCGGGTCGTCGAGCCAGCGCTGGACGTCGGCCGCCATTTGAGCATCAGCCCAGTCGTAGGGTCCGATCAGGCTCGACACCAGGGTCTGGGCCGAGGCCACCGGGATGAAGTCGCCGCCCTCGGTCGCCCAGAGCTGCTGGTCGAACATTCGAAAGCGCCAGGTCGCATCCCCCAGCTGGGCGGTGGCGCCGGCCCCGCCGAAGCCCGAGTCGGAACCCGCCTCTCCCCAGGTGCCGAGCGCGCGGTGCAGGCTGACGGTGACCGGGCCGGACAGGGTACGGGACAAATAAAGCGTCAAGCGCGCGTCCAGCACCGTGGCGCCGGGAGGAATCGAGGACAGGTCGAATGCGATCAGCGAGCGCCGCCGCTCGCCGGTCAGCAGGCGCCCGGCGAACAAATGGGAACCGACGCCGCTGCTGAGTTCGGCGAAATCGTTCTCGAACAGCACCGTGTCGCGGCTCGGGGTCAGCGTGACCTCCGGCTGGGCCTGGAGTTCGAACGCGAGCAGCGACAGCGGCACCCACAACCAGCGCATGAACATCCCTCGGTGGAAGCCTGACCGGTGCATTTTCACTCGAACCGGCGGCCCGTTGCGCGCGCCTGGTTCACAGTTCGGGCACCGGATTGACGCTCACCGGCGGCAGGTGCAGCAGCGTGGTCTCGATCGAGTCGCCCGTGCCCAGTCGGAGCTGATAGACGCGGTCGTATTGCCACTCCGGTAGCGGCTCGGCGGTGCCGCCCAGAAGCCGCACCAGCGCGGGCGTCGTGTCGCTATGGCCGACCACCAGGGCGTTGTCTTGGAGCTCCTTGAGCTGCTCGGCCAGCCCCGCCAGGTCGCCGGGGTCGTAGCACCGAACCTCGAGCCCCAGCGCCGCCGCCAGCGGGGCGGCGGTGGCGCGGGTGCGGCGAAAGTCGGAGCTGAACACGTGGCGAATGCCGGCATCGCGGAGCAGCAGCGCGAGATCCGCCGCGCGCTGAGCCCCGGCCGCGGTCAGACCGGGATCGGCCCCGTCCTCCTTTTCCGCGTGCCGCACCAGATACAGCGTCGCTGCGCCCGCCTGCGCCGACAACGCCAGCGCGGCGAGCAGCATCGGCGCCAGCAGCAGCGGTGAGTTCCTGGTTCGCATCGGTCAGATCCTCCGCCTCCGTTGGGCAGGCCGGTGCGACTCTCTATACCCAAGTTGGGGACGCGAAGCAAACCCACGCCGGCGAGCGGACAGAAATTTCCACCGGGGCTGTTGACATCGATCGAAACTGGAGTAAACTTACTTACAGGTAAGTTAGATGTGCGACCCATGCCGAGATTATCCAACACCAAGGAAAAGATCGTGGACCGGGCCCGGGACCTGCTTCAGCACCGGGGTTTCGGCGGCTTCAGCTATCGCGACATCTCCACCGACCTGGGGATCAAGAACGCGGCAATCCACTATCATTTTCCGACCAAGGAAGATCTGGGTCTGGCGCTGATCGAGCAGTACATCGACGACACTCGCGCCGAGATCGCGGCCGCGCGTGGCCGCGCCATGCCGGTCCGGCAGCAGTTGGACACCTATTTCAAGCGCGCCGAGTGTGAAGTGGAAGGCGTCTGGAGCCTGTGTCCGATGGGCGCGATGGCGCCGAGCTGCGAGTCCCTGTCGGAGCCGATCCAGCGCGCGCTGGTGAGATTCAGCGATCTGGTGCTCGAATGGCTTGGCGAGGCACTCGAGCAGGGGCGCCGGGAAGGGGGGCTGGCGTTCGAAGGCGACCCCAAGAGCAAGGCGCTGCAGATCTCCAGCGCAATCCAGGGCGCGCGCCAGCTTTCGAAGTTGCGCCAGCACAACGTGGTGGCACAGGTCGCCGATCAGTTCCGCGGCGAGCTGTACCGGTAAAAAAATTTGCGATGAAACCTTACTTTCTAGTAAGTAAAATCAGGAGAGCCGAAATGAGAACTTCCGTTTGCTTGCACGACACCGGCACGATCGTATTGCGAAGCCCGCTGCGAGCCGTCGCCACAAGCGCCAGGCTGATTCCCGGCGGGCGCTACCTGGGGTGGGCCGCGCTCGGCGTGCTGCTGGCGGTCGGTATCCACGCGGGCTTGAGCGCGAGCGCCGCGAGCGCCCGAATCGAGATTCTGGCCGCGCTGGCCGGCGGCTTGGGTGTGCTCCTGGCCTGGCAGGGGTTCGACAGCACCCGGCTCGGCCGCGCGCTGGCCGGCATCGGCGCCGGGACGACCGTGACCGTGCTGGCGATCGCCGCGCTGCCCGCCAGCACGCCGCTGCTGGCCACTGCTCTCGCCATCGCGGGTGCGGCCGCCGCTGTCAACCACGCGCGCGAGACGGGCCTGTGGGTCCCGACCGCCGCGGCGTCGCTGACCCTCGCGATCCTCGGTTTAGCCTGAGGGGCTAATCGTTCAGGCTCAGCACGGCCCGAGTCAGGCCGCTTCTTCGCCTTCGGCGAAACCGCAGCCTGGCTCGGGCCTGGCGCGTCTTGTGCAGACCCCTGTCGGCCCGACTCGGCGTTCAGTCGCGTTCGGAGTACCGCTGGGCGATAGAGTCGGCGGTGTAGGTGAAGAACTCGGCGGCTTCGGGCCAGTCCGCGAAGCCGCCCTTCGCCAGCAGCTGATCGAGGAAGGCATCGGGATCGGGCAGCGACTGCCAGACCTTGGGCAGGAAGGTCGCCTGAGCCGATCCCGCGCGGATCAGCAGCCCGTCTTTTCCCGGCTGCAGCCGCCCGAGCAGGTCGTCCCGGCCAGTGATCCCGTTCAATTGGACCAGCGGCGAAAGCAGCGACAGGTCCAGCTTGAGCCCGGGCAGCTCGGAGACCGTCAGCGGTTGAAAGCGTGGGTCCCGAAACGCGGTGGTCCAGGCGTTGTCGGCCGCGTCCACGACCAGCGGCCGGGTCGGGCGCAACCGGCCGCAGCAGCCGCGCAACGCGCCCGCCTTGCTCAGGGTCACGAAGGTGGCCTGGTTGGTGCGCAGGCGCGGGGGGTAGTCCTCGGCGCGGATCGAGTCCCGCCACGGATCGTCGGCGCCGCGTTCGATGACGCCCCAGCAGACCTCGAACAGCCGCGCGAGCTCGGTCGCGTCAAGCATCGTAGAGGGCAAACGCGCCGTAGCCGACCACCCGGTCGCGCGGGCCCGCGGTGTCGCCCGAATTGCGCAAGTCCAGCAGTTCTACCGGCCACCCGGTCCGATCGGCCAGGTGCATCAGACCATTGATCGCGTGTGCGCCGCAGGCCTGTTCGCCCACCAGGTCCTGACGCCGCGCGAGCACCCGGTCGGCGGTGTCGCGATCCATCCGGCAGGCCCGGCTGTAGCTCGAGTAGTGGCTCAGGTCGGAGCTGACCAGCAGCAGGGTCGACGAGTCGGCGCCCCGGGCCCGCTGCAACACTCCGCCGACGACATCCGCGTCGGCGCGTCCGACCAACAGCGGCACGATGGTAAATTCCTCCAGCACCGTTTGCAGAAAAGGAAGCTGGACCTCCAGGCAGTGCTCCCAGCGGTGCGCCTCGTCGGACACGACCACCCCCGGCAGCTCGAGCAATTGGTCGATCAACGCGCGGTCCAAGGGAATCTCGCCGAGCGGCGTAGCGAACCGGTCCACCGACGGCACCGCGATGCCGGCCAGCGCGACCCGGTGGGCCGGTCCGATCATGACCACCCGCTTGATCGCGTCACGGTACGGCCGCAGCAGGCGATAGCCGGCGCCGGCTACCGGGCCGGAGTAAATGAGCCCGGCGTGGGGCACGATCAGCGCCAGCGGGCGGCGGGGATCATCCCGCCCCTCGTCGAGGCAGGAACCGATGACCGCCTCGAGTTCGGCCGGCCGTGCCGGGTAGAACGTGCCGGCGACCGCGGGCTTGCGAATGCCGCTCATAGCCTAAATATAGTGACTAGCACCCGCCGTCACCAGCGGGTGGCGTTATAATTGGCTTCCAGCAGCGGCGCGCCCTCAGACAGTGCAGCAAAGGCACGAAACATCCCCCGGGACCGTGGACACCGTCTACTGGAGCCGACTGGCCGACGGGCGGCTGCAGTGCGACGTGTGCCCGCGCGCGTGCAAGCTCAGGGAAGGGCAGCGCGGGTTGTGCTTCGTGCGCGGGCGCGAGAACGACACGATAAAGCTCTTCAGCTACGGGCGCTCCAGCGGTTTCTGCGTCGATCCGATCGAAAAAAAACCCCTGAACCACTTCCTGCCCGGCACCCCGATCCTGTCGTTCGGGACCGCCGGTTGCAACCTGGCGTGCAAGTTCTGCCAGAACTGGGACATGAGCAAGTCACGCGAGATGGACCGGTTGATGGACCGTGCGACGCCGGAAGACCTGGCGCGCGCGGCCAAGGCGCTGGATTGTCGCAGCATTGCGTTCACCTACAACGACCCGGTGATCTTCATGGAGTACGCGATCGACGCCGCCGCCGCGTGCCGCGAGCAGGGCATCCGATCGGTGGCGGTCACCGCCGGCTACATCTGCCCCGAGCCGCGGGCCGAGTTCTACGCCCACATGGACGCGGCCAACGTGGACCTGAAAGGCTTCACCGAGCGGTTCTACCGGAAGATCTGCGGCGGCGAACTCGGCGCCGTTTTGGAGACGCTGGTCTACCTCTATCACGACACCGATGTCTGGTTCGAGCTGACGACGCTGTTGATCCCGGAGGAGAACGACTCGAGCGGGGAAATCGAGCGGCTCAGTCGCTGGGTCCGCGACCATCTGGGTCCCGAGGTGCCGCTGCACTTTACCGCATTCCACCCCGACTGGAAGATGATGGACAAGCCGCACACCCCTGCTCGGACGCTGACGCGGGCGCGCGAGATCGCGATTGCCAACGGCCTCCACTACGTCTACACCGGCAACGTTCACGACTCGACCGGCGGGAGCACCTGGTGCCGAAACTGCGGGGAACTGCTGATCGAGCGCGATTGGTACCGACTCGGCCGTTGGAGTCTGAACGAGCGCGGCCAGTGCGCAAGCTGCGGCACCCAGCTCCCCGGCCGCTTCGAGGCCCGCCCCGGCACCTGGGGCCGGCGCCGCCTCCCGGTGCGCCTATCCGCCTGAAAACCGGTCGCCTCGTTCGATTTCCGTGCGGGCCGCCCCGCGGGTCATTTTCTCGAACGCCCACTGCAGGGCGCCATAGACCCGCTCGTTCAGGAGCTGGCGAGCCTCGATCGCGGTGACCCACCGGTATTCCTGGTGCTCGGGTCGCCCTAAAGTGGGATTGACCCCGAGCCGGACTTTGTCGGTCCTGGTGCGCGCGAGGAAATAATGCGCCACCTTACCCCCCGCGTACCGGCTGGTGGTGTAGTAGTCGGTACCCCAAGGGAAGCTCAGCTCTTGCTGGCCGGTTTCCTCGAGCACCTCGCGCAGCGCGGCCTCGATGGGGGCCTCCCCGAGTTCCATCAGCCCTTTTGGGAAATCCCAGTAGTTGTAGGCCCGCATGACCAGGAAACGGGTCTCGGAGCCGCGATGGTGCA
>JBFJNB010000202.1:0-5588 GCA_041633655.1 Lysobacterales bacterium
GGTCCCGTACATGATTCCGTAGCCGCACAGCATGTACATCACGCAGGCGATCGCGTACAGGCCGACGTTCTTGGCCAGGATCTCGGAGGTGTTCTTGGCCCGGACCAGGCCGGCTTCGAGCATCGCGAAGCCGGCCGCCATCCACATGACCAGCGCACCGGTCATCAGGAAGTAGAACGTGTCCAGCGCGTAGCTGACTTGGGTAATCTGTTCCACGGCTGTTACCTCAAAGATCGAACGAGCGGGTGATCCCGACCAGCGCGGTGATATCGTCGCCGTCGATGTCGGTGTCGCTGACCCCGAGGGTCCAGTCGAACCCGCCGGCGGAGGTGCCGAGCGAGAACCCGTAGTGAATGTAGTCGCCCGGCCCCTCGGCCTCGAACCAGCCGCCGGCCACACCCAGGGTCAGGTTCTCGCGCACCGACCATTCGTACCCGCCCTCGAGGTAGGTGGTCTCGTTGTCCCAGTCGTAATAGACCTTGGCCGAGCCACCGCCGGCGGAGAACCCGAGATAGATCTCTTCTAAGTTGGCGTCGATGTTCGGGTACTGGTAGCTGATGAACCCGATGTCGGCGGCGACCGCCCCGAACTGATGCACGTAGCCCGCGATCAGGTCGACCTCGACCCCCGAGGTCTCCTCCCCGGGCGGATTGAAGTCGGTGTCGGACAGCCACACGCTGGCGTAAAGACCCGACGCACCGCTCCAGTCGATGCCGCCCTGCAGCGCGGCCTGGTGATCGGTCTGGGTAATCCCGCGAAACAGGTAGTCGCTGATCAGGGTCACGTTGGCGCTGGCTTCGGCCTGGGCTGCACCCGCGGTGAAGCACAGCGCGACGATTGCCAGTCGGGGAACGAGTAACTTGGTTTCGGTTTTCATGACGTTTCCTCCGGGTCAGTAGTTGGCAGACCCCGACAGCTACGCAACACCCGTGCCAGTTACGGTTTTGTGTTGAAAAACATGCCCTTGGAATCTCCTGCCGGATTCCGCCTCGACCCCGACGCACCGCAATGCAGCATCGAATCCGCGTTGTTGCACCACTTTGACGCAGTGCGGTGCTGGTGCCGGGCGCGGGCCTGAGTTATGTTGCGAGCATGATCGATGCCGAAAAACTCGACGAGCTTGCAGGCCAGCTCAATCGCCTGGTGCCCGACTCGCTGAAGGCCGCCGGGGACGATCTCCGAGACAACTTCCGCGCGGTGCTGCAGGGCTGGTTCGACCGCCTGGACCTGGTTACCCGCGAGGAGTTCGATGCCCAGAAGGCGGTGCTGGCGCGCACCCGCGAGCTGGCCGATGCGCTCGCCGAACGGCTCGATCGGATCGAGGCCAGCGACGACGGCGCCTGACCGTTCCTCCCGATTGGCTTATTGCTCGCGGTTATGCGGGCATAAACAACAAATCGTTCCCTCCGCCGATCCCACCGACATACGCTGACCGGCAGTCGATACCGGTTGCGCGCAATGTCAGTGCCACTAACGGAGAGTCCGCTCGAGGCCCACGAACAGGCGCGCCTGAGCGCGATGGCGTTGACCTGGTCGGACCAGCAACGCCTGTGGGCCAGCGGTTTCCTGGCCGGGATGGCGGCCGCCGGCCAGCCCGCGCTCGCGCCGCAGCCGGCCGCCAAACCCCTGGCCACGGTGCTGTACGGCTCGCAGACCGGCAACGGTCAGGCAGTCGCCGAACGCCTGGCGGCCGCCGCCGAGAACCGCGGGCTGGCGGTCACCGTCAAGAACATGGCCGACTACGCGCCGGCGAAGATCAAGCAGGAGAAGTTTCTGTTCCTGGTCGTCAGCACCCACGGCGAGGGCGACCCGCCGGATGACGCCGAGGAGCTGTGGTCGTACCTTGGCTCCGAGCGCGCCCCGAAACTCACCGACCTCAAATACGCGGTTCTCGCGCTGGGCGATTCCAGCTACGCGAACTTCTGTCAGACCGGACGCGACTTCGATCAGCGCCTGGCCGCGCTCGGCGCCAGCGAGCTGCACGCCCGGGTGGAGTGTGACGTCGACTATCTCGACGCCGCGGCGGCGTGGCAGGATCGGATGCTGGAGATCGGCGAGGAATTCCTGCGCCCCGAACCCGCGGTGGCCCCACGACCGATGCTGCGCGCGGTGCCGGCCACGCCGCGCTACACCCGCGAGCGCCCGTTCGCCGCCGAACTGCTGGCCAACCAGACGATCACCGGACGAGACTCGGACAAGGACGTCCGCCACCTGGAGCTGTCCTTGGCCGGCGCCGGGATCGAGTATCAGCCCGGCGATTCGCTCGCGGTGGTGCCGCGCAATCCCAAACAGAGCGTCGAGGGGTTGCTCCAAGCCGCCCGACTGGACGCGGATGAGGCGATCGAACTCGACGGCGAGACGCTGCCGCTGGCCAAGGCCTTCACCGAGAGGCTGGAGATCACCCGCTTGAGCCCGCCGCTGCTGAAGGCCTACGCAGAGCTTGGCGCGGTGAAAAGCCTGCGCGCGCTGCTGTCCGAACCGGACGCGCTGCGCGGCTACCTCGAGCGCCACCAGGTGGCCGACCTCGTCGCCGATCATCCATTCTCGATCGGCGCCCAGGACCTGGTTTCCCTGCTGCGGCCGCTCGGAGCACGCTCGTACTCGATCGCCTCGGCGCCGGCGGAGTATCCGGACGAGGCCCACCTGACGGTGTCGGTGCTGCGCGAGGAAGGGCGGCGGCTGCGCCTGGGCGCGGCCTCGAATCACCTGGCCGCGCTGGAAGCAGGCGCCGAAGTTCAGGTCTACCTGGACGCCAACCCGCGCTTTCGGCTGCCCGACGACCCGGCCACCCCGATCATCATGATCGGTCCCGGCACCGGCGTCGCGCCGTACCGCGCGTTCCTGCAGCAGCGCGAGGCCTCAGGCGCGCCCGGGCGCAACTGGCTGTTCTTCGGCGATCGCCACTTTGCCAGCGATTTCCTGTACCAGATCGAGTGGCTGCGCTGGCGCAAACAGGGCCTGCTGAACCGCCTCGACGTCGCGTTCTCGCGCGACCAGGAACAGAAGATCTACGTCCAACACCGGCTGCGCGAGCAAGGCGCCGAGATCTACCGCTGGCTCGTCGAGGGTGCCTGGCTGTACGTCTGCGGCGACGCCAAGGCGATGGCCCCGGACGTGCATCAAGCGCTGATCGACATCGCGGCCGCGGAAGGCGGCACCGAGCATGCGCAGGAGTTCGTCCAGCAGCTGAAGCGCGAAGGCAGGTACCGCCGCGATGTCTACTGAGGCCGCGCCGCTGTCGGACGTCGAGCGGATCAAGACCGAGAGTCGTTTTCTGCGCGGTACGCTCGTGGAAAGCCTCGCCGAGCGCGCCACCGGCGCGATCGCCGAGGACGATACCCAGATCAGCAAGTTCCACGGGATCTATCAGCAGGACGACCGCGATCTGCGCGCCGAGCGGCGCAAGCAGAAGCTGGAGCCGGCCTTCAGCTTCATGATCCGCGCGCGGATGCCGGCCGGGATCTGCACGCCCGAGCAGTGGCTGGAGATGGACCGGCTCGCGCGCACCCACGCCAACCAGACCTTGCGAATCACGACCCGGCAGGCGTTCCAGTGGCACGGGGTGATCAAGAAGAACCTGAAACCGACCATTCGCGCGATCAACGACGCGCTGTTGTCCACCCTGGCCGCCTGCGGCGACGTCAACCGCAACGTGATCGCGCCGCCAGTCTCCGAGCTTGCTGAAATCCGCGGGCGAATCGCGGCGGACGCGACCAGGCTGGCCGACCACCTGAGCCCCCGGACCCGCGCCTACCACGAGATCTGGCTGGACGGGAACAAGGTGGAAACAACCGAACAGGAATCCGAGCCGATCTACGGCCCGACCTATCTGCCGCGCAAATTCAAGATCTCGTTCGTGATCCCGCCGCTGAACGACGGCGACGTGTACGCCCAGGATCTGGGGTTCATCGCGATCGTCGAGGAAGGCGAACTGATCGGTTACGACGTCACCATCGGCGGCGGCATGGGCATGGCGCACGGCGCACCCGAGACCTACCCGCGGCTGGCCGACACCGCCGGCTTCATCACGCGGGAGCAGATGATCCCGGTCGCCGAGGCCGTGGTCACGACCCAGCGCGACTTCGGCGACCGCACGGAGCGCAAGCACGCGCGGCTCAAGTACACGATCGACGACATGGGCCTGGACAAGTTCGTCGCCGAGGTGGAACAGCGCTCGGGGGTGAAATTCGCCCCGGCGCACGACGTCCGATTCAGCCACCGCGGCGATCCCGACGGGTGGCTGCAGGACGACCGCGGCGCCTGGCACTACACGCTGTTCGTCGAGAACGGGCGGCTGGCCGACCGCAGCGATCGGCGCCAGTTGAGTGGGATGCGCGCGATCGCGCAGGTGCACGACGGCGAATTCCGTCTCACCGCCAACCAAAACGTGGTCATCGGCGACGTCGCCGAAACGGCCAAGGCCCGCATCGAGGCGCTGCTCGACGAATACGGCATGACCGGCTCGGTCTCGAAACTGCGGCGCAACGCGCTGGCTTGCGTGGGCTTGCCTACCTGCGGGCTGGCAATGGCCGAGAGCGAGCGCTACCTGCCGGGCCTGATCGACCGGCTCGACGACTTGCTGGCCGAAAACGGTCTCGACGACGACCCGATCGTGATCCGGATGACCGGTTGTCCCAACGGCTGCGCGCGCCCGTACGTGGCCGAGATCGGGCTGGTCGGCAAAGCCGAAGGCAGCTACAACCTGTTCCTGGGCGGCGGCTTCGACGGTCGCCGGCTGAACCGACTGTACGCGGAGAACCTGAACGACCAGGGCATCGTCGATGCGCTCGCGCCGCTGTTCGCCGACTACGCCAAGCGTCGGCGCCCGGACGAGCACTTCGGCGATTTCGTGATCCGGGCCGGCCACGTGGCCGCGGTCTCGGCCGGCCCGGAGGTTCACGGCAGCAGATGAACGGTAGGCCCGCATTGGCTCTTTGCGGCGGCCGCGCCGAGCTCGACGCGCCCTGCGCCGATCGGCTTCTTCGCGGTCGCAGCCCCGAGGCACGGGTCGAATGGGCGCTCGCCAACCTGCCCGGGCAATCGGTGCTCAGCTCCAGCTTCGGCGCCCAGTCCGCGGTGATGCTGCACCTGATCACCCGGGCCGTGCCCGACATCCCGGTGGTGCTGATCGACACCGGGTACCTGTTTCCCGAAACCTACCGGTTCGTCGACGAGCTGACCGAGCGGCTGAAGCTGAACCTCAAGGTCTACCAGCCGGCCGTCAGCGCCGCGTGGCAGGAAGCGCGCTTCGGCAAACGCTGGGAACAGGGCCTGAAAGGCATCGAGGCCTACAACCGCGAAGCCAAGGTCGAGCCGATGCAACGCGCGCTCGAGGAACTCGACGCGGGAATCTGGTTCGCGGGCTTGCGCCGAGAGCAATCGCGCTCGCGCGCGCAGCGCTCGTTTGCCGAAATCAAAGACGGCCGCTGGAAGGTCTACCCGATCCTGGACCTATCCGACCGCGACATCCACGGCTATCTGACCGATCACGATCTCCCTTACCACCCGCTGTGGGACAAAGGCTACGTCTCCATCGGCGATTGGCACACCACCCGGTCGCTGGCCGAGGTAGACGACATCGAAGCCAC
>JBFJNB010000203.1:0-5575 GCA_041633655.1 Lysobacterales bacterium
ACGCCTTGTATTTGGCGTTCCTGCGCGCTCTGATAGTCAGCGAACTTCCCAAACAGGACACTAGGACTTGTCGTCGCCGATCCAGCTGTCGTAGCCGTCCTCGAGCATGTGATAGCGCCCGTGCGCCCACGTGTAGAAACCCTGCCAGCTCTCCAGAGTCTTGCCGTCGACCTCGACGACGATGCCGGCCTCCACCATGCGGCGGATTTCTCGCAGCTCTTCGACCAACCGGCCCCAGCCGGTCGGTCGACCCGACCCCGACCCCGACCGCTCCTCGTAGAGCGCGTCGAATTCCCGCAGTTGCCGGTCGGATATGACATGGCGCTCCACCGGAATCGCGATCCTGATGCCGCTTTCGCGCACGGCCAGGCCGAAGCTGTCGTCGCGTTCGAACATTTGCTTGAGGAAAGCATCCTTGAAGCCAAACCAGGGCGCGGGCCAGCCTCGTTGCCGGGCCCACGCCTTGATCGCGTCCTTCTCCGGCCACGTGATTTGAATGGCGCCCCTTTCTTGCGCCTTTTCAGCCCGGGCTCGGTCGTTCGGGCCAGCCGCCTTCCAGGCCTCGGCGGGTAGATTGTGTTTCGCCACCATGAACTCTATCGTGAAGCAGATGATCGGGGCTGTAAATCGTGCGGGGATCGGGGTGGACGCGGGGGGATGGAGCACGAAGCGAATTGCGCTGATCGGCTGTCTGGCGGCGGCGGCAGCCTGCAGCTCGACGCGCCCGGCGCCTTTCTGCGACGTTCAGGGACCGACAGGCCACGCTCCGACCACGATCCACCGAATCGAGCGAGGCATGAGCCAGGCGGAGATCGAGCGCATCCTGGGAAAACCCGACTACTCGCCAATCTCCGGCCAGTACTACCACGGCACCGGGGGCTACTGCGAAATGGCCCCCGGCCGCCGGGTGCCTTGCGGCTACGTCCTCGACTACCGGGGCGAGAATTTCGACCACGAGGCAGGAATCTCGGCCCTGGACGGTCTGCAGGACTGCTGGTGGGGCGGGATCGGCGAGTAAGCCAGTCAGGTTCGGGCCTCCGCGGAGATTTTTCTTGAATGAGAATCATTTGCAAAAACGGCCTTGTTGCCATGAACCGCTCCTGACCACAGAGCAATGAGGGTGGTCAGATGAACCGAGTTTTCCGCGACGGCGACCCAGCGCTGGCACGCTGGGGCCTTGCCTGGGTCGCCCAGGTGCTGGCGCTGGCGCTGCACGTGATCGACGAGGCGCTGACCGGATTCCTGCCGTTTTACAATCAGCTCGTCGACTCCATCCGTGCGTCTGCTCCTTGGGTGCCGTTGCCGACGTTTACGTTTCCGGTGTGGCTTTCGGGGTTGATCCTGCTAGTCGTTTTGCTGCTTGGGATCAGCCCACTGGTGTTCAAGGGAAACCGCTGGCTGCGACCGGTTGCCTATGCACTGGGCGTGATCATGGTCGCCAACGCGTTCGGTCACGTGGCGGCTTCTGTTTACTGGCAGTTCTGGGCGCCCGGCGTGTATTCGTCGCCGCTGCTGCTGGCCGCGGCCGTTGCTCTGCTGGTCACGACGCGGCGCGCGGGTTCGGCCATCGCTTCTGGAGGAACATAACGTGGCGTTGGATGCTAAAGCGATCGAGGCGGCCATCGGCGAGGCCCTGAAGACCGACGATTTGGAGCCGACGGTGGTACACGACATTGCGTTTCACATGACCGACTGGCTCGACGATCTCGAGGCCTGGACCGCATTCTGTAGTGATCCGTCGAGCCTCAAGCCCGATGAAGTGAAGAAGTTGCTGATCGGCTTTCTGATTCACGTGCCGAACCACGTCGCCGCCGCCCACAAACTCCTGCTCGGTTATCCGATGACGGATATCTTCGAAGTGGGAGCATTCGAATAGGTGTACCCCTTGCTTGCCGCGGCGAGGATACGCGGGGTGGCGTGAGTCGATACTTTTTCTGAAGGTCTTTGCGCTGAGTGTGCCGAGCACTTACGGTTTCCATGTCTCTTTCAACCAGGCTATCGGCACGAGCATGCGCCAGCAGCGACCCATACGCCCTGCCGCGCTCCTACTCATGGGGTTGCTGGCCAGCGGCGCGGGCACCGCTGGGCCGCTGTTCGAGCTGCTGGGCGGCGATCGGGCGGCCAGGCTCTATGCGAAGCAGTGCGCGGTGTGCCATGGGGACGACCTGGGTGGGGCCGCGCAGGGTCCGGCGCTGGTCGGCGCGCCGCTGCGCCGCGGGGATTCGGTGGCCGAGCTCGAGCGCAGCATCGCCGACGGCTCTCCCGAACTGGGGATGCCCGCGTGGGCGGGAACGCTGGAAGCGGATCGGATCAAGTCGCTGGCGATCCTGGTCGCGGAACGGCGCCGCAACCTTTCCGACGACGACTTCCGGATGGACAAGCAACTGGCGCTGCCGGCCGGTCCGGTCGCAGCCGAACGTGCGACGTTTCGGCTGGAAGTGGTCGCCACCGGCATCGACCCGTATCCGTTCTCGATCGCGCCACTACCAAGCGGCGACATCCTGCTGACCGAGAAAAAACGCGGGCTGTCGATCGTCCACCCGGACGGCACCCGGTCGGTGCCGATCGCCGGCGCCCCCGAGACCTCGGACAAAGGCGCCATCCGCGGCGGCCTCGATTACGGCATCGGCTGGCACCTCGACGTCAAGCCCCATCCGAACTATCGGGAAAACGGCTGGGTCTACCTTCACCACACCGACCTGTGCACCGACTGCAGGCGCAGGAAAATGCTGGGCTTTTTTGCGAAATCGATGAACCGGCTGGTGCGCGGGCGCATCGAGGGCGATCGCTGGGTCGACCAGGAGGTCATCTGGAGCGCGCCCGAGAAGTTCTACCATCCCAACCCCGACTTGGCGGCGGGTGGCCGGATCGCGTTCGACAACAACGGTCACGTTTACTTAAGCGTCGGCATCAAGCGTGGAGACAAGGGAGTTCAGGACCTGGGCTCGCCCTACGGCAAGATCCACCGAGTCCGCGACGACGGCACGATCCCGCCCGACAACCCGTTCGTCGATACGCCCGGCGCCCTGCCGAGCGTGTGGAGCTACGGCCACCGGAATCCGCAGGGCCTGGAGTTCGATCCCCGCACCGGCAGCCTCTGGAGCACCGAGATGGGCCCGCGCGGCGGCGACGAGATCAACCGGATCGAGCGCGGCAAAAACTACGGCTGGCCGCTGCATTCGCTCGGGATGAACTACGACGGAACCCCGGTCGGTCCCAAGCGCGGACTCCGAGTCGATCTCTCCCGGATCCAACGGCCGGTGGTCGACCTGACCCCGTCGCCGGCGGTTTCGAGCTTCGTGATCTACGCGGGCCACGCGTTTCCCGGCTGGCGCGGCGATTTCCTGGTTGGCAGCCTGAAGGCGACCGAGCTTTATCGGATCGAAATCGACGGCGGCCGTCACGTTCGCACCGAGGTGCTGCTCACCGATCTGGCGCGGATTCGCGACGTCGAGGTCGGGCCCGAGGGATGGCTCTACCTGCTGCTCGAACACGCCACCGGCGGCCAGATCGTGAGGCTGGTGCCGGCGTCCGGCCCGCCGGACTAGCAGCCTTTCGGACTTAGGGGCTCGAGGCGAAAATTCGTGAGAGCTGATGCCGGTGTCTCGGGATTTCGGCCGATCCGGCCCCAGTCCGACAGAGAGCCTCGCGCGCTGGCGGCAAGTCGCTGCTGCCTGGCCTGGTGGCGCCCCGGCGCGGATAATAGGCCGCTCTTGGTGCAGAGCGAGCGCGAGATTGCCGGCAGATCCCGAGTCAAACCTGAAACCCGAGTCGTGGCTGGTTTCGGCCGGACGTTCAGCCGAACCCGGCGCGCCGCTGAACGTGCCGCTGGTGCCGGCGTCGAACTTCCTGATCGGCGCCGGGCGTGAATACGCGCGCGACGACGGAAACCCGACCTGGGAGGCGCTCGAGGAGATCGTCGGCGGGCTCGAGTCGGGTCGCGCGCTGGCGTTCGCTTCCGGCATGGGCGCGATCGCCGCGGTGTTCGACCAGGTCCCGGTGGGCGCCGTCGTGGCGCTGCCGGATGACTGCTACCAGGGCGTCGCCGCGCTCGCTGCTGCCGGGGCCGAAAAGAAACGCTGGCAGATCGAGCGGCTCCCGGTCGACGCCACCGACGGCTGGATTTCCGCCTGCGGCCGCGCCGACCTGATCTGGCTGGAATCGCCGTCGAACCCGCTGCTGGTGGTCGCGGATCTCGAGGCCATCTGCGCCGCACCGCGCAAGGCGGGAGCGATCGTCGCGGTCGACAACACCTTCGCCACCCCCCTCAATCAGCGCCCGCTCGAATTCGGGGCCACGGTCTCGCTGCAGTCGGCGACCAAGTTTATCGGCGGCCACTCGGACCTGCTGGCCGGGGTCGCGACCACCCGCGACGAGGCGCTGTATCGCGCGCTCCGGAAATCCCGCAAGCTGACCGGCGCCACGCCGGGTACGCTCGAGGCGTATCTCGCGGTCCGCGGCGCCCGCACGCTGGCCCTTCGCCTGCAGCGAGGCCAGCAAAACGCGATGACGCTGGCATCCCGACTCGAATCCCACGCGCGGGTCTCGAAGGTTCGCTATCCAGGGCTGCGCTCGCACCCGACCCGCGAGGTCGCCGGGCGGGTGCTGGGCGGCTTCGGGACCATCATCTCGTTCGACGTCCGCGGCGGGGCGGAAGGCGCCGACCGGGTCTGCCGTGAGGTCCGCCTGATCCGCCACGCGACCAGTTTAGGCGCGGTGGAATCGACCATCGAGCGGCGCGCCGCGGTCGCCGGACAGGAACACCTGCCGCCGCCGCTGTTGCGACTGAGCGTCGGCATCGAGGACGTCGAAGACCTGTGGAACGATCTCGACTCAGCGCTGGAGGCAGCGCAGTGATCGACCCGCGCCCCGTCATCCTGGAAGGTCACGGCGTCCGGCTGGAGCCGCTGGCGCCGGATCATCGCGATGAACTGGCGGCCGCCGCGGCCGACGGCGAGCTGTGGAAGCTGTGGTTCACTTTCGTTCCGGCCCCTCGAGAGACCGAGGCGTACATTGGCGACGCGCTCGCCGGTCAGCGTGACGGCCACATGCTGCCGTGGGCGGTGCGGGAGCTGGGGAGTGGGCGGATTGCCGGCTGTACCCGCTACCACGACATCGTGCCCGCGATCGACCGGGTGGAAATTGGCTACACCTGGTACGCGAAGGCCTGGCAGCGAACCCACGTCAACAGCGCCTGCAAGCGGCTGCTGCTGGGGCATGCGTTCGACGAACTCGGCTGCGCGGTGGTGGGGCTGCGCACCGACAACTTCAACTTCGCCTCCCAGCGCGCCATCGAGGCGCTGGGCGCCAAGAAGGACGGCGTGATCCGCCACCACGCGCAGCGCCGCGACGGCACCGTTCGCGACAGCGTGATGTACTCGATCCTTGCCGCCGAATGGCCCGACGTGAGATCACACCTGGAGCTACGTTTGGATTGCAACACCCAAACGCCACGCACCTGATGAGTGTAAGGCCCGACTCGATCCCGCGATTTCGGGCGAGCGGCCCCGTGACGAGGTTCACTACCTCAACGGTTTGGTGTTCGAGCGCCGCTTCCGGCGCTGGAGCCGCTGCT
>JBFJNB010000204.1:0-5542 GCA_041633655.1 Lysobacterales bacterium
ACCGCGCCGCGGGGGCTGGTACAATCCGTTCCCCGTCGCAGGACTTTCCAAATCGGACACCAGTGCAGATGCGCGAAGCCGACGCCCGTACCCCGATCCGCCGCGAGGACTATCAGGTCCCGCCGTACCTGATCGACACGATCGAGCTGGAGCTCCGCGCCGATCCGGTCGACACGCGGGTCAGGGGCACGCTCGCGGTGCGCCGCAACCCGGACGGCGCCGGCGGACCATTGCGGCTGGACGGCAGGGAGCTGGAGCTCGAGTCCATCCACCTCGACGGCCGCTCGTTGGCGCCTGATCGCTACCGCGTCGACGACGAGGGCCTGGTCATCGATCGGGTCCCGGAACGATTCGAGCTGGTCACCGAGTGCATGATCCATCCCCATCTGAACAGCGCATTGGAGGGTTTCTACCAGTCCGCCGACCTGCTGATCAGTCATTGCGAGGCCGAGGGGTTTCGCAAGATCACCTATTTCCCGGATCGCCCCGACGTGATGGCACGCTACCGGGTCCGAATCGAGGCCGACCGGGCCGCCTACCCGCAGCTGCTGTCCAACGGCAATCTGGTCGAGCACGGCGACTCAGACGGCGGCCGCCACTACGCGGTGTGGGAAGACCCGTTCCCCAAGCCCAGCTATCTGTTCGCGGCGGTCGCCGGCAAGCTGGCGTGCCTGGAGGATGACTTCGTCACCAGCGACGGCCGCCGGGTCGCGCTGCGCCTTTACACCGATGCACGAAACCTTGCCAAGCTGGATCACGCGATGGCCTCGCTGAAGCGGGCGATGGCCTGGGACGAGCGACGTTTCGGCCTGGTCTACGACCTGGACGTCTACCACATCGTTGCGACCGACGATTTCAACATGGGCGCGATGGAGAACAAGTCGCTCAACATCTTCAACTCGAAGTTCCTGCTGGCCTGCCCAGAGACCGCGACCGACATCGACTACGAGGCGATCGAAGGGGTCGTCGGGCACGAGTACTTCCACAACTGGACCGGCAATCGGGTGACCTGCCGCGACTGGTTCCAGTTGAGCCTGAAGGAAGGCCTGACGGTGTTTCGCGACCAGGAATTCTCCTCCGACATGCGCTCGCGCGCGGTCAAGCGGATTGCCGACGTGCGCGCGCTCAGGACCCTGCAGTTTCCCGAGGACTCGGGTCCGATGGCGCACCCGGTGCGCCCGGACAGCTACCTGGAGATCAACAACTTCTACACCCGCACGGTCTACGAGAAGGGCGCCGAGGTCGTCCGCATGTATCACACGCTGCTCGGCGAGGAGGGGTTTCAACGCGGGATGCGGCTGTATTTCGAGCGCCACGACGGTCAGGCGGTCACCTGCGATGACTTCCGCCACGCGATGGCCGATGCCAACGGGGTCGACCTGACCCAGTTCGAGCGCTGGTACAGCCAGGCCGGCACCCCGGTGGTCGCGGTGGCGACCGAGCACGATCCGAAGCGAAGCCGGTTCACGCTCATCCTGCGCCAGCACACCCCGCCCACGCCGGGCCAGGCGCACAAACTGCCGCAGCACATCCCGGTGCGTCTGGCGCTGCTGGACCGCGCCGGCGGCGAGCTGCCGCTGCAGCTGGAAGGCGGAGCGGCGCTGGGCACCGAGGGGGTGGTGGAATTGACCGAGGCCGAGCAGCGCTTCGTATTCACCGGGATCGCCGAGGAGCCGGTGGTTTCGGTGTTTCGTCGTTTCTCCGCTCCGGTCCGGCTGGACTATCCCCGCGGCCGCGAGGAGCTGGCGTTTCTGATGGGTCACGAGCGCGACCCGATCGGCCGCTGGGACGCGAGTCAGGCGCTCGCAACCGAGTTCATCGTCGAGGATGCCAGGGGCCTGGCCAGCGGCGCCGACCACCGCGAGCCGGCGCTCTACCTGAGCGCGACTCGCCGCGCTCTGAACGACCGCGAGGCCGACCCCGCGCTGATCGCCGAAGCCCTGACCCAGCCCGACGAGTTGCAGCTGGCCGCGGAGCTCGAGCCGGTGCCGGTGATCGAGCTTCACCGCGCCCGCGGACACCTGGGCAAATGGCTCGGGCGCGCGCTGGATCGGGATTTCCGCACCCGCTACCGCGAGCTGGGCGCTGCCGAATTTTCCACCGCCCCGCGGGCGGTTGGCAGGCGGGCCCTGCGCAACGTCTGCCTCGGCTACCTGGTCGCCGCCGGCGACGCCACGCTCGCCGAGACCCAGTACCGCCAGGCCGAGAACATGACCGACGTGCTGGCGGCCCTCAACGCGCTGATTCAGGCCCAGGAGCCGGCGGCCGAGGCGCTGCTGGCCGATTTCCGGCGCCGCTGGCAGGCCGATCCGCTGGCGATGGGCAAGTGGCTGATGCTGCACGCCTCCGACCCGCGGCCCGGGGCCGCGCAGCGGGTCCGGGAGCTGATGAGCGACCCGGTTTTTTCGCTGCGCAACCCGAACAAGGTACGCTCGTTGCTCGGTACCTTCGCGCACCGCAACCAGGTCGCGTTTCACGCCGCCGACGGATCCGGTTACGAGCTGGTTGCCACCCAGGTGCTGGCGATCGATCGGCTGAACCCGCAGGTGGCGGCCTTTCTGGCGACCGCGTTCAACCCCTGGCGGCGCCATGACCAGGGGCGCCAGGAACGAATGCGCTCGCGCCTCGAGGCGATCCTGGCGGCACCGGCGCTGTCCGACGATACCTATGAAATCGTCACCAAGGCGCTCGCCTGAGTCCCTAGGTGGTGTCCGAGGCGTCCGCATCGAAATAGCCGGCTCGGTGCAGCGCGCGCACCAGCGCGGCGAGCGAGCGTACCTGCATCTTCTCCATCACGTTGGCGCGGTGGATCTCGACCGTGCGCTGGCTGATCCCCAGGTCGAGCGCGATGACCTTGTTGGCCTTGCCGGCGGTCACGTAGTCCATCACCTCTTTTTCGCGCGGGGTCAGGCGTTCGATGCAGGCCGTAATCTGGGCGCAGTCGGCGTGAAGGTCGCGCTCCTGGCGGTTGCGGTCCAGGGCCTGGTGGATGCAGTCCAGCAGCTCCTGATCGCGGAACGGCTTTTGCAGGAAATCGATCGCGCCGGCCTTCAGCGCCTCGACCGCCATCGGGATGTCGCCGTGGCCGGTGATGAAGATGATCGGCAGGGCGCAGCCTCGGGCGTTTAGTTCGCGCTGCAGCTCCAGGCCGCTCAAGCCCGGCATCCGGACATCCAGCACCACGCAGCCGGCGTCTTCGCCCTGCCACTGTTTGAGAAAATCGTTGCCGTCGGCGTAGAGCCGCGGATCCAGTCCGACCGAGCGCAACAGAAATCCCAGCGACTGACGCACGGCCTCATCGTCGTCGACCACGTGCACGGTTTCGGTGCGTTTCTTGTCAGACATCGCTTAGTCAGTCCTCGGAGTCCTCGTCGAATTCGGCCGGCAGGGTAAACCCGAACCGGCTGCCGCCACCGCGCCGCTCACGGTACCACAGCTGCCCTTGGTGGGAACGCACGATCGTCTGGCAGATCGACAACCCCATCCCCATTCCAGTCGGCTTGGAGGTGAAGAACGGACTGAAGACCTTGTGCTTCAACTCGTCCGGGATGCCGACCCCGCGGTCGGCGACCTCGGTCTCGACGGTGCCGTCGGCGAGGCCGCGGGTGCGAATCTGAATGCCGCCCTTGGCCTGGCTGGCGGTGGCCAGCGCGTCGAGGCTGTTGCGGATCAGGTTCAGCACCACCTGCTGGATTTGAATCGGGTCGACCCGCACCGGTGGCAACTCCTCGGAGAGTTCCAGACTGATTGGCACGCCCAGTTCGCGCGCCTCCAGGGTGACCAGTGGTATCACCTCCTCGATCAGCGCATTGAGGTCGACTCGGACGTGGTCGGCATGTTTGTCCTGGACCAGAGCGCGCATGCGGGTGATCACCTTGCCGGCGCGGCGGGCCTGGTCTCCGATCTGGCCGATCGCGTACATGACGTCCTCGTCCTCCTCATCGCGCCGCTCCAGCAGGCGGCGGACGCCGTCGGTGAAGGTCGCGATCGCGGTCAGCGGCTGGTTGATCTCGTGGGCGATACCGGCGGCCAGCTCGCCCATCAGGCCGAGCCGCTGGGCGTGGGCCAGCCGGTCGCCCAGCCTCACCGCCTCGGCCTCGGCCTCGATCTCGCGGGTGCGGTCGGTGCCTGAAAGCAGTGTCAGCGGCGCCTCGCCGGTTTCGGTCGCCGCAACGTAGCGCTGCTGCCAGGCGATCGTGCGGCGCTCGCCCGTTGCGTCGCGAATGCGGTATTCCACGACCGTCGTGCGCCGCTCGTCGGCGGCGGCGAACAGCGCCTCGATCGCCTCGGCCGCCAGCGCCCGGTCCTTGGGGTCGACCCAGTCTTCGAGCCAGCGGCCCCCGACCGGGGACGAGTCGGCACCGAGGATTTCGCCGCCCTTGCGGTTGACCAGCACCACGATGCCGTCGCGGTCCACGCCCACGATCAGCACGTCCACCAGTTCGAAAATCCGTTCCGCCTGCTGCCGCTCGTGGCGCAGCATCGCCTCCAGATAGGTGCGCTGGCGCAGGTCGCGGATGATCGCGACGAACAGCCGCAAAGCCCCGATCCGGGTCTCCCCGACCGCCAGATCGATCGGGAATTCCTCGCCGGCGCGGTTGCGCCCCCTGACCTCGCGCCCGATTCCGATGATCCGCCGCTCGCCGGTCTTCAGGTAGCGGTCGATATACTGATTGTGCTCGTCGCGATAGGGCTGTGGCATCAGCATTTCGACGCGCTGGCGCAGTACCTCTGCGGCCTGGTAACCGAACAGCCGCTCGGCGCCTGGATTGAAGTGCACGATTCGGCTGTCGTCGCCGATCACGACGATCGCATCCACCGCCGCGTCGATCAGCGCCTCGAACAGGGTCGCCGAGCCGACTGCCGCCGGCAACGCCTCGCTGGTGTCTTTGTTCAACCGCTGAGTTCTCCCAGGTGCAATATGGCCGATCGCCGGCGGGCGACGGGCAGGCCTCCTCGGGTCCCGCGCCGGCGCCCCCGGCCGGGGAAGTTAAGTAATTGCCGAAGTCCGTTAGGGACATCCCCGACTGGGCACAAAGGCGGCGGCGCCTCCTAATAATGTACCGAAATTTCACGTTGGCGCGCGAACATGCCCAAGAGATTCGACACCGTGCTCGTCGAAGTGGCCGCGCCAGGCGACGACGAGCACCCGGCGCTGGCGGCCGCCGAGCAATGCCTGAGCGGCGAACGCGTTTGCTTCGAACTGTTTCACAACCTTTACCACAAGGCCTTGATGGATCGCGATCCCGCCGACGCGGTCATGGCCGAGGCTCGCGAGCTGCTGCTGGGGGAGCGCCGCGCGCAGCTCGGAAAGCTCGTGGCGCGACTCGGTGCCGACGGAATCCGCGCCGACGCCAATCTGTGCTGGGCGCCGGATGGCTGGTCGGAGCTCACCCGGCTGGCCGAGCAGAAGCGGGCGGACGTGATCGTCCGGCCCGTGCAGCGGCGTTCGCGCTGGGAACGCTGGACCCTTGGCAACGCCGACTGGCAACTGGTGCGATACAGTCCGTGCCCGGTGCTGCTGGTCAAGAAGCGCCTGGCG
>JBFJNB010000205.1:0-5536 GCA_041633655.1 Lysobacterales bacterium
CGGCCGACGGTCGAGAGCGAGGTCATCGTGCACTACCGCTCCTCGACCATGAGCGGGCTCGAGTATGACAGCTCGTTCGCCCGCGGCGAGCCGGTCTCGTTCAAGGTCGGTCAGGTGCTCAAGGGCTGGCAGGAGATCCTGCCGCTGATGAAAGTCGGCGCGATCTGGCAGGTGTTCGTGCCGCCGGAACTCGGCTACGGCGTGCGCGGCCAGCCCCCGGTCGGCCCCAACGAAGTGCTGGTGTTCGACATCAACCTGGTCGAAATCAAGTCCTGACCGCCAGCGCTTCCGCGCTGACGGACGCTCGGATCCCTGGTGCGCCGGCGCTCTGCCGGCGTTAGCTCGGATAAAGTCCCCTGAAACTCGGGCGATGTCCGGGCTGATCGGCTGTTATCATGACGCTGCCGGGACGCTTGGCCTGCACGGGATTTGATGTGTCACTTTCTTCTCCACCAACGCCGGTTGACTCGCCTTGTATTGGAGTCTGTACGCTCGGGCAAGACGGCCTGTGCCAGGGCTGCGCGCGCACGCTGGACGAAATCACCCGCTGGCTGGAAATGTCCGCTCGGGAACGGCGGCAGGTGCTGCGGCTGATCGTCGAGCGCCGGCGGCGTTTCGCAAACTGGCTCCAGGCGACAGGACCGTGACCCGGCGCTATCCGTTGCTCAGGCTGATGGCCCGGATTGGGTGCCGCTTCGGTCATGCCCCGTCGATGGTGCTGCTGGGCGCGATCGTCGAATCATCCGGTGGCGAGGCCGCGATCGAATCGGCCAACCGCTGGTATCGCCGGGCGGCCGACCGTGGCGACCCTCAGGCGATGTGGTCGCTCGGGGTCAACCATCTGAGCTGCAAGGGCGGCACCACCGACAACGAGCAGGCGGTCTATTGGCTCAAGCGAGCCGCCGAGCGCGACCACGAGCTGGCCACCTGGGCATTGGCCCGAATGTACCTGAAGGGCTACCCGCTCGGACGCGACGTCGCCCGGGGCCTCGAATTGCTGCGCGCCAGCGCCGAGCGTGGCCACCGGGCCGCGTGTCAGTCGTTGGCCGAGATCTACCGCGAGGGCCAGTACGGACAGCCGATCGACGCGCTCGCGGCCGATCGCTGGTCGGAGCGCGCCGAGCCGCCCCCGCCGCGGCGGCCGTGGCTGAGCCGCATGATGGCCCGGCTGAGCGGATCGGCGCGATGAGCGCCGCCGCCTCCGCGATGGCGATGCGCCTGCGCCAGATTCTGGAGCCGGCCGACCATGGCCCGTTTACGGTTTCGGTGGAGGGAGTGCCCGATTCCGATCTCTACGCCCAACCGCTGACCCCGGCCGCGGTGCTGGTCCCGCTGATCGCGCGGCCGGATGGGTGGCAGGTCCTGCTGACCCGGCGCACCGACCAGTTGAAGCACCACGCCGGCCAGATCAGCTTCCCCGGTGGGCGCCTCGAGAGCGACGAGTCCCGGGTGGCCGCGGCGCTGCGCGAAACCCGGGAGGAAGTCGGGATCGCGCCCGGCAAGATCACCGTGCTCGGCCGCCTGGAGCCGTTCCCGACCGTTTCCGGCTACGCGGTCACGCCGATCGTCGGCATCGTCGATCCGGACCATAAGCTCAGGCTCGACCAGCGCGAGGTCGACAGCGCGTTCGAGGTGCCGCTGGAATTCGTGCTGGAACCGCGCAATCGCCGCCGCCAGGCGGCACGATTCCGGGGCCGCCGGCGTCACTATTACGTGATCGAGTACGGGCCCCATCAGATCTGGGGCGCGACCGCGGCGATTCTGGTCAATCTGGCCAGCCGCCTGGAGCGTGTGCCGGCGCCTTCGGTTTCGTGAACGGCAACGCGTTTGTCAGCCCCACCGAGGCGGCGGCACTGATCCGCTCCGGCGCGGCCGCGATCGATTGCCGCTTTCGGCTGACCGAACCGGAATGGGGGCGCACCGGCTACGCGGCTGGCCATCTGCCCGGCGCTGTCTATGCCCACCTGGATTCAGATCTGGCCGCGATCGGCGCCGCGCCCGGACGCCACCCGCTACCGCGGATCGGAGATTTCCTTGCGGCGCTGCATCGCTGGGGGGTGGGCGCGCGGCGCCCTGTCGTGGTCTACGACGATGCCGCCGGCGCGATCGCGGCGCGGGCATGGTGGCTGCTGCGCTGGGTCGGCCACCGCGGGGTCGCGATTCTGGACGGCGGCTGGCAGGCCTGGCTGGAAGCCGGACTCGAGGTCGAGGCGCAGGAGCCGGCGGCACCGCCCCCGGGTGACGGCGACTTCAACCCCGGCAAAATGCCCGCGGTGGACTCGGGCGAGCTGGAACGCGCCCTGGGCCAAGGCTCCATCCTGCTGATCGATGCGCGCTCGCGGGAGCGCTTTCGCGGCGAGCGCGAGCCGATCGACGCCCGCGCCGGGCACGTGCCGGGCGCGGTCAATCGGCCCTATGAGGAAAATCTGAGCGGGGGGCGGCTGAAGGCGCGTGCCCGGCTCGAGCGCGATTGGACGGCGCTGCTGGGCGAGCGCGCGCCGCGCGAGGTGGTCCACATGTGCGGATCCGGGGTCACCGCTTGCTTCAATCTGGCCGTGATGGAGCACCTGGGCCGGACCGGTTCGGCGCTGTACGCGGGGTCGTGGAGTGGCTGGATCGAGGACCCCGAGCATCCGCTCGCGACCGGCTGAGCGCCGCCGCGCGCGGCTGGCATCGGTGATCCAAGTTTGCTATACAGCGCTGACGATCGCCGCAGGACATAGTGGAGTCGAATGCTCAAGGACGTCATCCGCGAGGCAGCGCGCGCCGCGGTCCAGGCGCGGTTTCAGCTCCGCGATGAAGTACTGATCGCCGATCTGCAAAAGCTCGCCGCGCAAGCCGAGACGATCGCTGCCGGGGATGATGAAATGGCTCGGATCAGCGTGCGCCTGCGACTCGCCTGCGAGCACGATCTGTTCGAGCGGGCGCAGATGATCTGGCTTGGACTCAAGCGTGCCCACCAGGAGCACGGGGCACCCAAGTCCGCGACCCTGCTGGACGACCTGCTGGCCGAATCACACCAGCTCATGAAGGAGGCGGGGCTGAATCTCGCCGCTCGCCTGGAGCAGTTCTCGACCGCGTTCCGGCCGGTTATCGGAAGCCGTGGCGGGCTGGACGCGCGCTGGCTCAGCAATCTGTGCCGGCGCGCCATGGAACGTTATGGCGCCGACATGGAAGACTACGTGCTGCGAGTTCGCGGCGGTTTTCGCTCGCTGGTCGGTCGCTGACCGGTACGGTCTGCGCTACCACTCGTAGCGGACGGTGTAAGTCAGCACGACCTCGCGCTCGGGCTCGATGTCGAGCACGAATTCGATCGTGCCCGCATCCAGGCGCTCGAAGTCGTGGCTGGCTTGCTTGATGTTCCAGTTGGTCCAGCGAATCATCGCTTCGCGCACCTTGACCTGCGCGCGCTCCTCCTTCTGGTTGCGCAGCCGCACCTCGATCGATTCTTCCATCCACTGGTCGTCCTTGCTCCAGCGGAACTCGAGTTGCTTACGCTCGCCGACCACGTCGAAAGCGTTGCCCATCTGCACGCTCACCCGTTCGTTGCGCGGGGTGTGCTCGATCAGATCCTCGCCGATGAACTCCAGGTTGCCGTCGTCCGGGTTCAGTTGCGATACCCGGATCCGCCCGGCCGGCAGCGCGATGCCCAAGCCGTTGTCCTGGCGGTTGTCGAATTCCAGGTAGACCTTGACGTCGCCCTTGGTCGGAAACGGATTCTGCGGGGTGGTGTAGGGCTGCCCGGAGGCGCGCCAGGCGCGATAGCCGGCGTCGAACACCAGCAGCCGGTGGCAGTTGACGCCGGTCGCCGCCGGAAACAGCTCCAGTTGTTTGATCGAGCGGTCCGGCAACGACGCCGGGCGCCCCAGCGTGTAGAGGTGGTATTCGAAGAAGCTCTGCTCCTCGAATCCAGGCTCGGCGAGCCCGGCGGCCTCCAATTGATAGCGGGCGCGCGCCGGAGCCGAGACCGGCTGGGGCGCGCGGTGCACCTCGCCGGCGATCAGCTTCAGGCGCGCGTCGTCGAAGCTGCCGCCGGACTGGTTGACGATCGTGACCCAGGCGTTGACTTCGAGCCGGCAGTCGCGTTGCTCGTCGAGCACCAGGTTGTAGTCCGCCCACCAGGTCATGCCCCTGGTCTCGTAGCTGACCTGGACCTCGTGCTCGCCGGGTTGGTCGGTGGCGACCAGCCATTCCAGCGTGGGCTTGGTGATCAGGCCGTCGGGCAGGTTGGGGAAATAGATGTCGCGGGTGCCGTCTCCGATACTGATCATGCGCCCGTCGGGCAGCCCCAGCACCACGTCCCCGCCGTGGCTGGCCATCAGCCGTCCGCTGAGTTCCTCGACCCGATCGCCCATGACCTTGCGGAAGGTCAGTTCCTCGCCCAGGAAGCGGTCCAGCATCCGAGCGGTCGAGACCAGGTCGTAGCGGTAGTTCTGCTCCAGCACCCGTGCGTGCTCGGGGTGGGTCAGCGACTTGAACGTGACCGTGGTCGGGTCGATCGCCGCGGCCACCGCGTCGAAGCGCAGGGTCGAGGTGCCGCGCTCGAGACGCATCGGTCGCACGCTGCGCACGACGCCGTAACCGGGTATATTGAGCCGAAAATCGGGGTTCCCGGCCTGCGCCTCGAAGGTCGCCGGCGACAGCGCGCCCGGCTCGGCCTTGCTGTAGATCGTGATGCTGTGACGGTCCATGCTGGCTCCGGCTGCGGCCGTCAACAAAGCGGCCGCCAAGATGGGTGAGAAAATCATCATTCAATCCCGCTCCCTAACGGTCTGATCAACCTTCGCGCAATTGGATTGGCAATGCAAAGAAAAGTGCCGCTGCGGTGGCGACGGGTCGCCGCGGCGATTTTGTTTTCAGTGGTTGGGTCGCTGCCGTTGCCGGCGGCGGGGGAGCACGGCCTGAGCGCGTCCGGCGCTTGGATTCGGGAGGCGCCGCCCGGCGTGGCCATGCTGGCCGGCTATTTCGTCCTGCAAAATCAGGGCGAGACCTCGGTCGCGCTGGTCGGGGCCGAAAGCGCGCGCTTCGGCGCGGTCGAGATGCACGAGACCCGCCTGCAACAAGGGGTCGCACGAATGCGGCGCCTGGAGCGGGTCGAAATCCAACCGGGCGAAACCGTGAAGTTTGCTCCCGGGGGGCGGCACCTGATGCTGTTCGATCCGCTGGAGCCCCTGCGCGCCGGCGACTGCGTCCTATTGACGCTGGTGCTGGATGGGGGGGATGAGATCGACGTTCGGTTCGAGGTCCGAAGGGATTAGGTCGGATCGACCGCCTCCCGGGGTCAGACCCGACTTTTTCAAAGAAAAAAGTCGGCTCTGACCCCTACGAAGGCACCCTCCGGCCGAACGAAGGCACCCTCCGGTCGGCCGGAGGGCGGCATTGGCAGGGGTCAGAGCCGAGTTTCCTACGGAAATCGGGTCTGACCCCGGGGAGCGGTCGATCTGACGTGGTCGTCGAAGGCGTTGGCAAACCGTTCCGGTGCCGCGGGGTCCATCCGCAGGTACAGCGACGGCTCGATCAGCTCCAGTTCCATCAG
>JBFJNB010000206.1:0-5516 GCA_041633655.1 Lysobacterales bacterium
CACGGCGGCGCCGAAGTGGTCAAATACCTGCTCGCCGGTGCCGACGCGGTGATGTCGGCCTCGGCGCTGCTCAAGCACGGCATCGGGCATCTGGGCACGCTGCTGAGCGAGCTTCGCTCTTGGATGGAGCGCAGGGAATACACCTCGGTGGCGCAGATGAAAGGCGCGATGAGCCTCAAGAACGCCGCCGATCCGAGCGCGTTCGGGCGCGCCAACTACATTCGAATTCTCGAGGGGTTTCAGCCCAGCGAGTAGCTCAGATCTTCTCGATCAGCGTCATCGAGCCGAGCTGCCGGGTGCGGTACCCGGCCAGGTTCGGCAGAGCGGTATCCGGACCGCGGGTCGGCGGCGGCTGGTGCCAGTACTGGAAGAAATACAGCAGGCGCCGCAGCTCGTGCCACGCCAGCTCGGCGACCCACAGCGGCCGGCCGTCGTCCAGCACCACCGGGGTCGCCCACACCCGCAGCACCCACTGGCCCTCCGGCACGGCGGGATCCCAGCGGTTGAGCACCGCGGTTTCCGGGCGGTTGTGAAACGCGGCCGGGAGCACCGGCAGCGTCCGCGGGGTCGGCGCCGGCTGCATCATCTCCAGCGCGGTACGCCAGTCGGCCAGCGGCGGTTTTTCCCAGCCGGTTTGCTCGAGTGCCGCCAGCAGCGGCTCCAATTCGCCCGCCAGCTGGACGTTGATCGGGCGCTCCGCGGCCGCGGTCCAGGCGCTCCCCCACCACTCCTCGGCCGCGATCACCTGGACCGGTCCGGGTGCCTGCGTCACGGCCGCCGGGCCGGCGATGCCCCCGGCGGTGACGACCGCCAGCACCCCGGCGGCGCCGAACATCAGCGTCGCCGGCGGCACCACCCAGAACGAGCGCCGCGAGTGTCGCCGGTACGCGATGCCGAGGATCGTGATCCAGAGCACGCCCAGCGAGATGCCGATCATCAGATCGCTCATCCGGTAGGCATCGAAGTACAGCGCCGCGAATGCGCTCAATGCGACCAGCAGCGTGGCCACGACATACGGCCACACCCGCCGCCGCCGCGGCAGCTCGCGCGCCGCCAGGATCGCGAAGAAACCGTACCCGACCACGCTCATGACCGGGTCCATGATCGGGAGCAGCCGGGCGCTCTCCCCGTCGACCGGGGTGCGGCTCAGGCTCAGCAGGTAGCCGATCACCGCGGCCAGCGCAAACCCGATCGCGAGCGCGGCCAGCCAGTGATAAGCGGCCAGCCTGCGGCGCCGCCACAGAAGCCATGCCAGCACCAGCGCCGCCGCCGGCAGCAGCACCGGCAGCGAACCAAACCGCAGCAGGAAGTCCATCGCCTGGTCGGCCCAGGGCGTGCGCAGTTCCCCGACCGCCGCGGCCGCCGCCCGGTCGATCGGCAGCGACCCGCCCTCCAGCGGCACCGCGATCAGCAGCGATACCAGTCCCCAGGCGGCCAGCAGCAGGAGCACCGCGAACAGCGCCAGGGTGCCCGACTCGGGCTGCTGCGGGTCGACCAGCGGGCGGGTGAAACGCCCCAGCAGTGGATGCCGCTGCGACCATCTCAGCACGGACGTCAGGAACCGCGACGCATGGGGAGCCAGGTAGCGGTAGGCGCCGCGTACCCCCCAGCTCAGGCCCCACACCAGCACCGCCAGCACGCAGATCAATAGCGCCAGCCGCCACGCGACCGCCTTGGCCAGCTCGATCGATGCTCCGAACACGATCCCGGGCAGCATGTAGACCGGGCTCCACAGCACGCCCGCGAGCACGTTGGCCGGCAGGTAGCGCCGCAGGCGCATGTTCATCATCCCGGCCACGACCGGCATGATCGGGCGGATCGGCCCGACGAATCGCCCGATCAGGACGCTCTTCAGCCCGTGGCGGCGGAAAAACTCCTCGCCGCGGCGCAGCAGGTCGCGAAAACGGGTGAACGGCCACACGTCGCGGATGTGGCTCTTGAAGTGGTGCCCGAGCCAGAAGCTGAGCCCGTCACCGAGGATCGCTCCGGCGCTGCACCAGATCCAGACCGTGGCCAGGTCCAGCACCCCGAGCCCGACCAGCGCCCCGAACCCGAACAGGATCACGATCCCCGGCACGACGATGCCGACCAGCGCCAGACCCTCGAGGAACGCGACCAGCGCGATCGTCAGTCCGGCCATCGCCGGGTGCAGCCGAATCCACTCGAGAATCGCGGTGACCCATTCGGGCATCGGGTCAGGCTTCAGTCGGCGACTTCGGCGAACGCGGCGCGCGCGGCTTCCAGGGTTTCGTCGATCGCGCGCCGGTCGTGGGCGCTGGAAACGAAGCCGGCCTCGAATGCCGACGGCGCCAGGTAGACGCCGCGTTCCAGCATCGCATGGAAGAAGCGCTTGAACCGCTCGACGTCGGCGCCGACGGCCTGCTCGAAGCGCTCGATCGGATCATCCGCGGAGAAGAAAAACCCGAACATTCCGCCGACCGAGTGGGTGCTGAGCGCGACCCCGGCCTCGCTTGCGGCCGCCTTCAGCCCGCCGGTCAGCTCGCGTCCCGCGGCCTCGAGCCGATCGTAGAAGCCCGGCTCGGCGATCAACTCCAGGGTCGCCAGCCCGGCCGCCATTGCGACCGGGTTGCCCGAGAGCGTGCCGGCCTGGTAGATGGGACCGGAAGGCGCGATCTGCTCCATCACCTCGGCGCGCCCGCCGAACGCGCCCACCGGCATGCCGCCGCCGATGACCTTGCCGTAGGTGCACAAGTCGGCGCGAATGCCGAAGCGTTCCTGGGCCCCGCCGCGGGCAATGCGGAAACCGGTCATCACCTCATCGAAGATCAGCAGCGCGCCGTGCCGATCGCATTCCTCGCGCAGGGTTTCCAGAAAACCGGAAACCGGCGGGATCAGGTTCATGTTGCCGGCCACCGGCTCGACGATGATGCACGCGACCTCGGCGCCGATGTCGGCCATCGTCCGGCGCACGGCGTCGGAATCGTTGTACGGCAAGGTCACGGTCAGGTCCGCCAGCGCGGCCGGGACGCCGGGCGAGGTCGGCACCCCGAGGGTCAGCGCGCCGCTGCCGGCCTTGACCAGGAACGAATCGGCGTGGCCGTGGTAGCAGCCCTCGAACTTGACGATTCGCTCGCGCCCGGTCGCCCCGCGCGCCAGCCGCACCGCGCTCATACAGGCCTCGGTGCCGGAGTTGACCATCCGCACCCGTTCCAATCCCGGCACCAGCTCGCACAGGCGCTCGGCCATGGCGACCTCGGCGGGCGACGGGGCGCCGAAACTCAACCCGCGCTCGATCGCCGCCTGCACCGCGGCCACGACCCGGGGGTGGTTGTGGCCGGCGATCATCGGTCCCCAGGAACCGACGTAGTCGATGTAGCGGCGGCCGTCGACGTCGAACAGGTGACAGCCCTCGGCGCGCGCAATGAAGCGCGGCTCGCCGCCGACCCCGCGGAACGCGCGCACCGGGGAGTTCACGCCGCCTGGGATCCGCGCGCAAGCGGCGCGAAACAGTTCACTGCTGGTCTGCATTTCCATCTCGGTAGCTCGGACCGATAGAGTGTATTGCGGTTCGCGCCCGGACCAAAGCGGGGCGACGAAAGCTCACGCTCCTCAGTGAAGTCGCCCGGCCTGATCCTGCAAGATGTCGATGCGCTCCCGAATCCCGGCCGCGTCGTCGGCTTCCGGCGCCAGCTCCAGATAACGCCGGAAGTCGGCCAGCGCCGCGTGCGGCACGTCCAGCTGGTGGTACAGCTCGCCCCGGTCGCGGTACTCGGGGGCGTATTGGGGCAGCAACGCGACGATCCGGTCGGTCGTGCGCAGCGCACGCGGCGCATCCCGGCGGGCGAGGTAGATCGCCTTCAGGTTGCGCAGCATCCGAACCAGAATCGAGCGGCTGCCCGCCGGGCTGAGCAGGTGCTCCAGCTGGTCCTTGTCGCGGCCGCTGCTTTGGTCCGCCGCGGTCAGTTGGGCGCTCAGTTGGGCGGCCTCCAGGATTACCCCGCGATGGAACGGATCGACGATCAGGCCGCTGCGCGCGGGCCCGACGCGCACCAGGAAATGACCCGGGAAACCGATCCCGTGCGCCTCCAGACCGGCGCGCCGCGCGACCTCGACGTAGATCACCGACAGCGAGATCGGAATCCCGAGCCGCCGGTCGAGCACCTCGTTCAGGTAGCTGTTGCGCGGGTCGTAGTAGTCGTCCTCCGAGCCGCGCAGGCCGGCCTCGTCAAAAAGCACCCGGTTCAGCACGCGCACCTGCCGCGGCGGTTCGGCATCGTCGGCGAGCGCCTCGCGTGCGGCCGCGGCGAAACGTTGCAGGCGGGCCGAATACTCCGGCACCGACAGCCTCGGGTACTCGTCGCGCGCGATCAGGAACGCCCCTTCCAAGAGCGGAAGATCGGAGTCCGCCATCGCGCCCAGGGCCTGCCACAGCCGGGTCGCGCCGGAGTCGGAGCCCGCCGCCATCGTCACCCCGTGTGGGCCAGAGCGACCCGCCGCACCCCGCTGCGCCAGCTTCCGTCGGGATAGAGGTCGAACCAGCGAAACCCGGGCGCGAGGGTGTCGAGCTGGAACTCGGTCCGCCGCGGCCGGGCCTGAAAACTAGTCGCCGGCGCGGTCAGCACCTGGAGCGCGCCGCGCCCGGCGGTATAGACGTGGTGCACGTGGCCGCACGCGATCGCACGGGTGGCGGTGCCGCCGAGCGCCGCCAGCAGCGCCTCGCCGTTGGCCATCCCCATCGCGTCGATCCACGGGCTTTCCACCCCGATCGGCGGGTGGTGCACGAACACCAGGTTGGGGCGCTCGGCCGCGCGCGCCGGTAGCGCCGCCAGCGCCGCATCGTCGATCCGCCCGCCGGGCTCGCCGGGGATGGTGGAGTCCAGCAGCAGCAGCCGCCAGCCGTCCAGCGCTACCTCGTCCACGCAACGGATCGACCCGCCGCACAGGAACCGCTGCATCCGTTCCCGGTGGTCGTGGTTGCCGGGGATCGCGTAAACCGGAACCCCGAGCGCGCTCAGGTGGGTCCGCAACCGGTCGTACGCGGCCGGCTCCCCCTCGTCGGTCAGGTCGCCGGTGGCCACCACAGCGTCGGGGCGCCAGCGCCCGGCCTCGTCCAGCACCGCGGCGAGGCTGGCGTCGGGATCGCAGCCGCGCTTGATCCGGCCCGCCTCCTCTTCCAGGTGGCAGTCGGTGATCTGGATTACCCGTCGCGCTTGCATCGGCTTGCCATCATTCGGTGATCCGTTGGTCATTCGTGCCTGCTTCAATGACCGCATCTTAGGCGGACGGGCGCGCTCGATGAAGCAATTCGTACCGATAACCGATGAGATGTTGTACGGGACCACACCCCCGGCGGCGCCGCTGGTGCCCTATCAGGTGGGAATGCGCTGCCTGCACCGGGAGGCGGCGGCGGCGCGCCCGCAGTGCGCTACAGCTCGAGCTTCAGCGAATCGCCCGGCTCGACCCGCAGCCGGTCCGCGGTCCCGGCGTTGAGTTCGAGCACGTACTTCGCCGGTTTGGCGCTCGGATAGTTGGGGCACGGATCGGCCCGGCACGGC
>JBFJNB010000207.1:0-5474 GCA_041633655.1 Lysobacterales bacterium
CGATCAATCACCCCGGCAACGCCAAGCATGTGCTGACGGTCGGCGCGCTGAATCACGGTGCGAGCACACTGCCATGGAATCTCTCCAGCCGAGGGCCGACTCCCGACGGGCGGATCAAGCCGGACCTGGCCGCGCCCGGGGTCGACATCGACTCGGCGCGCGGCAACGACAACGACACCTCGACCACCATCCCGCAGACGCAACTCTTTTCGGGCACTTCGATGGCGGCCCCGGCGGTGGCCGGCGCCGCCGCGCTGGCGCGTCAGTACTTCGCCGACGGCTTCTACCCGACCGGGGCCGCGAACCCGGCCGACCGCCACAACCCCTCGGGGGTGCTGCTGAAGGCGCTGCTGTTGAACGGCACCCGGACCTTCGCCGACACCCCGGCGACCGCCACCGGCTGGGGCCGGATCTGGCTCGATTCCAATCTTTACTTCATCGGCGACGATCGCGCGATCCGGGTCTGGGCGCTGCCCAACGAGGCGGGCCTGAGCAACGGCGAGTCGCACCAGTATTCGGTCCAGGTTACTGCCGGTGAGGAATTCCGCGCGACCCTGGTCTGGTACGACCCGGTGCCGAGCCTGGCCTCGCCGGCCGCGCTGGTCAACGACCTCGACCTGGTCGTGACCGCCCCGTCGGGGACCTATCTCGGCAACGTGTTCTCAGCCGGCGCGAGCGTCAGCGGGGGGTCGGGCGACCGAGTCAATCCGGTCGAGCAGGTCCGGCTGACGGCACCGCCAGCGGACACCTACCAGATCGACGTGCACGCGGTGGCCGTCCCTGGCAACGGCCAGCCGCAGTCGGACCGGCAGGGTTACGCGCTGGTGGTCTCGAGCGGCTACTGCGCAACCAACGTCGCCGCGGCGCCCGATTTCACGCTGAGTACCGATGCCAGCGGGGTTTCGATCGACGGCACCGCGCCGGTCCCCGGTGCCGCGAGCTACCAGTTCTACCGCGCCGAAGGCGGCTGCGCGGTGGATCGGGCCGAGTTCGACTTCGCCGGCGCCGGGCCTGGGCTCACGCTGCTCGACGCGACCACCCAGGGCGGCTTCCGCTACGGCTACCGGGTGCGGGCCGCCGACGGCTGCGGCGAGGGACCGGTCAGCGCGTGCCGGGAAGTCGTGTCGCAGGCGCCGTGCACGCTCGCGCCGGAGTTCTCGGCGGCGGCGCCGGCCAAGTTCCCGCTGGGCGATTTCTGCGCGGTCGAGCTGAGCTGGGACCCGGCGACCGCGCGCTGTCCGCTGGCCGGCGGGATCGGCTACGAGGTGCACCGTTCGCAGGACCCGTTCTTCTCGCCCGAGCCGGCGACCCTGCTCGCGGCCGGCCTTGCCGCGCCGCGCTATACCGACTACCAGGTAATGCCACCGAGCGTGACCCACTACTACCGAGTTGTCGCGAGCGACGACCTTGGCAACGCGGCCCCGGCGACCGCCGCGGTGGCCTTTCCCGCGGTCGCCTATCCCGCGGAGGCCAGCGGCCCCGCGCTGGGCACCTACAGCGATGGCGGCGAGGCGCTGGCGCTGGCGCAATTGGAGCCGCCGTGGCGGCTGACCCAGCAAGCCGCGGCCGAGGGCGCGCGCAGCTACCGCAACGCCCCCGACGGCCTGAGCTACGCGCCCAATACCTGTGCCGCGCTGACCACGCCGTCGATCCCGCTCTCAGCCGGCGCGATCCTGAGCTACCAGGCCCGGTTCGAGCTGGAAGCGGGGTGGGACGGCGTGGTCGTGGAGATCTCAGACAACGGCGGCCTGAGCTGGATGGATCTGCCCCCCGCCGCCGGCTATCCCGGCGACTTCGCACTGACCGGCGACCCCCCGGCCAACGCCTGTGGCTATCCGGCGAGCCGGGGTGCGTTCAACGGCTCCAGCGGCGGCGCGTTCCAAAGCTATCAGAGCGATCTTTCGGCGTGGGCCGGGCAGACGGTGATGATTCGCTGGCGCCTCTCCAGCGATCCCGGGCTCGAGCTGGATGGCTTCCACCTCGACGACATCCAGATCAGCAACGCCGGGGTCCCGCAGGCGTGCATCCCCAACGAGCTGCTGTTCGCCGACGGCTACGAATAGTTGAGCCGGCCTCGTTCGAAGGTCCGAATCCGTCACCCGTCGGGCCCTTGCCGACGCCCTGGCGTGGACCCACTTCTAACGTTGATTCAGCGCGATTCGCGCGCTCTGCCGCGAGCTTGTGGGTCCGGTTTTGAGCGTGCTAACATAGCCGGCCTTTGTGCCGGCGACGGGCAGAGGTGAATACGGGTTCGTGGACTCAGCCCTCCATCTGCAAGCGGCGGCGAAGGCGTACCGAACCAGCGTCGCGTCACTTGGGGTCGTCATCGTTTTCAGCGTGTTGCTGCTGCCGATAGGGACCGGGGCGGCGGTTGCCGCGGCGCTCGGCGGACTGGTGGCCTGGTTGCCCCACGTTTACATGATCGGCAAGGTGTTCGGCGTCGGCCGCGGCGGCGTCAAGCCGGTCAACCTGGGCGGGTTGCTGGCGGCGGAGGCGCTCAAGTTCCTGTTCACGGCGGGACTGTTCGCGCTCGCGTTCGCGCTGGTCGCGACCGAGCACGCGGCACAACTCTTGATCGGATTTCTGGTCGCCCTGGCGGCCAATCTGGTCGGCAGCGCGGTCACCAGCCGCCAGCTCGACCGGCAATGGAGCAAATGACGGACGAAAGATGGCGGGCGAAGCGGAAACTTCAAGCCAATACATTCAGCACCACCTGCAGAACCTGACCTTCGGGCGATTTCCGGACGGTCACTGGGGGTTCGCGCACGGCGCCGACGAGGCCAAGGCGATGGGGTTCTGGGCGATCCACGTGGACACGATGTTCTGGTCGGTGCTGCTCGGGGTGGTGTTCTGCTGGATGTTCCGGCGCGTGGCGCGGCGCATCGAGGCGGGGGTACCGGGCCCGGCGCAGAATTTCATCGAGGTGCTGGTCGAGTTTGTCGACACCAACGTGCGCGACATCTTCCACGGCACCAGCAAACTGATCGCGCCGCTGGCGCTGACCTTGTTCGTGTGGATCTTCTTCATGAACTTCATGGACCTGATCCCGGTGGACTGGCTGCCGTGGGTCGCCTCGACGATCGGGATCGAATACCAGAAGGTGGTGCCGACGACCGACGTCAACGTGACCATGGGCATGGCGATCGCGGTGTTCGTGCTGATCATCTTCTACAGCATCCGGATCAAGGGCGTCGGCGGCTTTTTGGGCGAGCTGACCGGGCAGCCGTTCGCGGCCAAGAGTCCGCTGCTGAAGGTCGTGTTCGCGCCGTTCAACCTGATCCTGGAAGGGGTGTCGCTGCTGGCCAAGCCGATCTCGCTGGGCCTGCGGCTGTTCGGCAACCTGTACGCCGGCGAGCTGATCTTCATCCTGATCGCGGTGGTGCTGGCGGCCGGCTCGGGCGTCATCGGCGCCGGGCTCTATTCGGCATTCGACGGCGAATTCCAGCCGCTTTACTGGCTGGCGGTGCTCGCGGCGGTGCTCGCGACCGGCTGGCTGAACCTTACGGGCAGGCTGTCCAACGGCCGCACGATCCTGCTGTTCGTGAGCGAACTCTTGATCGCCGGCGGGCTGGCGCTGGCCGGCGGCCAGATGCTGCACTTCATCTGGGCGGTGTTTCACCTGCTGGTCATCACCCTGCAGGCGTTCATTTTCATGATGCTGACCGTGGTCTACCTGAGCATGGCCCACGAGCATCACTAGCGGTTTAGAAACCCAAGAACAAGGGAGTAGAAAATGGAAAGTGTAATCGGAATGACCGCGATCGCGGTGGGGCTGCTGATCGGCCTCGGCGCCCTCGGCGTGGGCGTCGGCGTGGGCATTCTCGGCGGCCGCCTGCTCGAGGGCACCGCGCGGCAGCCGGAGCTGGCGCCGATGCTGCAGGGCAAGTTCTTCCTGGCCATCGGCCTGCTCGACGCGGTCGCGATGATCGGCGTCGGGATCGCGCTTTACTTCACGTTTGCCAACCCGTTCGTCGGCCAGCTGCAGGCGGCGCTCGGCGGCTGAGGCCGGCGGCCCGAACAGGGGTCAAGGAGTAAGGCAGTGAATCTCAACCTGACCTTGATAGCGCAGACGGTCGCGATGATCGTGTTCGTCTGGTTCTGCATGAAATTCGTCTGGCCGCCGATCATCCAGGCGCTGGAGGCTCGTCGCAAGAGTATTGCCGACGGGATCGCGGCCGCGCAAAAGGCCACCGAGGAGCTGGAACAGGCCAAGGCCAACGCCACGCAGCTGGTCGATCAGGCGCGCCGGCAGGCCGGCGAGATCGTGGACCAGGCCAACCGCCGCGCGGGCCAGATCGTGGATACCGCCAAGGGCGATGCCCAGACCGAGCGCGCCCGGCAGGTGGACGCGGCCAAGGCCGAGATCGAGCAGGAAATCAACCGCGCCCGCCAGGCGCTGGCGGGCCAGGTCGGATCGCTGGCGGTGGCCGGTGCCGAGCAGATCCTGGAACGCGAGATCGACCCGGCCGCGCACCGGGACCTGCTCGACAAGCTCGCCGCGAGCATCTAGAGCCAGGGCTTATGAGCAGCGCAATCACACTGGCCCGACCCTACGCCAAGGCGGTCTTCGCGCTGGCTTCCGAGCGCGGTGAGCTCGGCGCGTGGTCGCAGGCGCTGGAGTTTGCCGCCGCGATCGCCGGCGACGAGCGGATCAGGCGGATCATCGGCGACCCGGAGCTCGACAACCGCGCGCTGGACGAGGCGTTCACCCCGGACCAGCCGCCGGCGGGTTTCGACAACCTGTTGAAGCTCCTGATCCACAACGACCGGCTCACGGTACTGCCGCAGATCTCGGCGCTGTTCGAGGATCTCAAAGCCGAGGCCGAGCGCACGATGCAGGTGACCGTGCGCGCGGCGACCGAACTGGACCCCGCCTATCGGGAGCGGCTGACCGAATCGCTGGCGAAGCGTTTCGGCAGGCGAATCGAACTCAACTGCGTGATCGATGAAAGCGTCATCGGCGGCGCGCTGATCCAGGCCGGCGATACCGTGATCGACGGCTCCCTCAGACGCAAGCTCGCGCTGATGTCCGAGGCCATCACGCCGCGGCTGTAAAGAACGAACAAAAATGAAATATCGGCGCGTGAAGCGCGGCGATACGAGGAAAACCGATGCAAACCCAACTGAACCCGTCCGAAATCTCTGAGCTGATCCGCCAGCGGATCGAGAAGTTCAAGGTCGGCTCGGAAGCCCGCAACGAGGGCACCGTGGTCTCCGTGTCCGACGGCATCGCCCGGATCCACGGGCTGGCCGACGTGATGCAGGGCGAGATGATCGAGTTCCCGGGCCAGACCTACGGGCTGGCGCTGAACCTCGAGCGCGACTCGGTCGGCTCGGTGATCCTGGGCGACTACGAGCACATCTCCGAGGGCAACAAGGTGCGCACCACCGGGCGGATCCTGGAAGTCCCGGTCGGTCCTCAGCTCCTGGGCCGGGTGGTCGACGCGCTCGGGCGCCCGATCGACGGCGGCGGC
>JBFJNB010000208.1:0-5460 GCA_041633655.1 Lysobacterales bacterium
CAGCTTGCGGCTGGCGGCCGCCGGCGGGGCGAACGCGTCGATTTCGGACCCGGACACCGTGACCCCGAGCAGGTTCTCGTTGATCGAGTACGCGCTGGTCGCGGCGCGCACCTCGAACCCGGCCTGCTCCAGCTCGGCGATCTCGTGGGCGCGCACCGCCTGGGTCCTGGCCTGCAGCTCGCGGATCGGCGCCAGGATGGTGTAGTCGCCGAGGCTGCGCACGGTCTGGTCGAAGCGCAACTGGTCGTTGCCCATCCCGGTGCAGCCGTGCGCGAAACTGCGGGTGCCGAGCTCATCGCACAACTCCAGCGCCTTGCGCACGATCAGGTAGCGGTCCGAACACAGCAGCGGATACTGTTCCAGCATCCGCCCGTGGCTCCACACCAGCGGGCGCACGAACTCGCGCCACAGATCCTCGCCCGCGTCGACCTCCCAGTGGCGGGCAGCGCCGAGTTCCTCGGCGCGGGCGCGGATGTAGCCGCGCTCTTCCGCGTCGACTCCGCCGGTGTCGACGAAGATGGTGTGGACGGCGTGGCCGTGGCGTTTCAAATCCAGCAGGCAGTAGCTGGTGTCCAGCCCGCCGGAAAAGGCGAGCACGACGGGATCACTCATGTCCTTGCTCCGGGTTGAGGTTCAGCAGGTGGAGCATGACCGCTTTTTGCACGTGCAGGCGGTTTTCCGCCTCATCGATGGCCACGCAGTAATCGGCGTCCATCACCTCGTCGGTCGCCTTGACGTTGCGCCTGAGCGGCAGGCAATGGCTGAACCTGGCGTCGTCGGTCAGATCCATCTTGGCCTGATCGACGATGAAGTGGCGGTATTTTTCGCGCAGCTCCCATTCGTCGTCGGGGCGGCCGTAATACGGCAGCGCGCCCCAGCTCTTGGCGTAGACGAAGTGCGCGCCCGCGTACGCCTGCTCGATGTCGTGCGAGACCGTGACGCCGGCGGGCATGAACTGCGGATCCAGCAGGTAGTCGGGCTCGGGGCAAAGCAGGGTCACGTCCATCCCGAGCCGGGTTGCGATCGCCAGCGCCGAATTGGCCACCGCGGTGTTCAGCGGGCGCGGGTGCCAGGTCCAGGTCAACAGGAACTTGGCGCCAGCGAGGCTTCTGAGCTTCTCTTTCAAGGTCAACGCCAGCGCCAGCTCCTGACACGGGTGCACGATCGTTTCCATGTTGATCACCGGCACGGTGGCGTGCCGCGCCAATGCGCGGATCACCGGATCCCCGCGGTCGTAGGACCAGTCCTTGAACTTCGGAAACGCGCGCAGCCCGATCAGGTCGCAGTACCGCGACAGCACCCCGGCGACCTCGGCGATGTGCTCCTCGGCCTCGCCGCTCATCACGACGCCGGGCTCGAACTCGATCCCCCACGCGCCTTTCCCGGGTTCCAGCACCACCGCGATCCCACCCATCTGCTGAACCCCGATCTGGAACGACGCGCGGGTGCGCATCGACGGGTTCAGGAACAGCAGCGCCACCGAGCGGCCCCTCATGCGGTCGTTGATCAGGTCGACCTTCAGCGCGGCGGCGGCAGCGAGCACCGAGTCGAGATCACGGTCGCTCAAGTCGGCGCTGCTCAGAAAATGGTGCGGCATATCTCTTGTCTCACAAACAAAAAACCCAGCCGGTGGCTGGGTCGTTGGCGCCGTCAATTCGGTTTCGATCAGTCGGCGACCACCCAGCCGGTTTGACGGCGCGCACGGCGCCGCGGGCGACGAACCCGATCGGTCAGGGCAACGGTGGTGTAGTCGGCGATCTTCATGGCTCGGCGACTATCGCATGGGCAGGCCGTTGGCGCAAGCGAGGATCAGGAAGGCAAAAAAAGGGGTCAGGTTGACTTTTTCGAACGAGCCGCCGGAACGCGCCGACTCCTGCCAGCGAAAAAGTTAACCTGACCCCCTTTTTGGATCAGGCGCTGGCGCAGCTCCCAGGTCAGCTCGAAATCACCGAGGGCCCGGATTTCGCCGCCGACGAGCGCCGCCACCGGCACCCCGTCGCGGTATGCGACGCGGTTCGACTTCAGCGCCGGGACCCGCTCGCCCGCGGTGATCAGACCGGTCAGGTTCAGCGGGTCGCTGGCGCTGATCACGACCCAGGTTCCCTCGGGGCTCGAGCGCTTCAGTTCGGTCACCGCCGCGGGCAGCGCGAACTGCTCGCCGCTAAAGCCCTCGACGAAGCGTCCGCCGGCCAGTTCGTCGCGCGCTTCCAGCCGGCGGCACACGTACAGCAAATCACGCCACGGCGGCAGCCCCGGCTCGCTGGTGACCAGCGCGCGGAACAGCACCCCGTAGCGGTCCAGCAGCGCGCGGACCAGGTGCTCGCGGCGCGCCCAGTGGTCGACCGGTTCGGTCGGGGCGCGCAGCAGCGCCCAGCGGCCGGCTTCCTCCAGCCCCGGCGTCGGGTAGCCGCGCTTGCGATAGCGGGCGCGCCGCTGCCGGTCGCGCAGCCGCGCGGCCAGATAGCGGATGCCCTGGAACGAATCCGAGGCGATCAGCCCGGCCGCGGCTGCCTCGGCCAGCGCCTGCTCCAACTGGGTCTCCAGCAGCCCGGTCTCGGCGGCCAGCTCACCGCTGAAGCTCGCGCCCAGGCGCTCGAGCACGGCCACGACCCGCGCCGCGTTCGCCGACAGCGCCGGCGGTCCGCCCGCCTCCGGCGCGCGCCAGAAAACCACTCCCGGGCGCTCCAGGATCGCGATCGGAGTCTGGCCGAGCACCGCCGCACCGCCGGGCGTCGACGTATCGGGGCGGCGCAGCCGGAGCCACGCGTAGCGCCCGGTCGCGCACAGCTCGTCCAGCCAGTGCGCGTGGTAGACCTGCATTCGCGCCGGCAGGATTTCCCCTTCCCAGGCCTGGGCCGGCGCGGAGACCCCCTGCAGACGCTTCAGCACCTGCTCCAGGCTCGCGCGGCCGGTCGCCTCGCGCGCGATCATCCCGTGGAAGCGGAACAGGAAGTCCATCAGCCGGGCCGGGGCCACCGGCCGGTAGCGCCGGCGGCGACCGCGCAGGGTGGCCTGGTGGATGCGCGCCAGCAGGCGCCGGTTGCACCACTGCTCGACAGAGCCCTCGAAGCGCCCGCGCAGCACCATGCCCTCGCCTTCCAGCGCCACCAGCGCGACCCCGAGATCGCCGGCCGGGAGCGCGAACTGGGCGGTCAGCTCGTTCAGCGTGACCGGACCCAGCACCTCCAGCCGGCTGCGCAGAAGCTCGATTAGCGCCGCTTCGGGCGGCGGGACCGGAGCCACCGGCGTCGGCAGCCCGGCCGCGTCCAGCGCCGGGTAGACCGCCAGCGCCTCGTTGAGGCGCTCGGTCGCAACCCACAGCGCGTGCTCGGGAGCCACCTTCAGCCGGACCGCGCGCCCGGATTTCTCGAGCCCGCTCAGGAACGCCGGCCAGCCGAACAGGCCCTCGCCGGCGCCGCCGGCTTCGACCTCAGCCGCGGTCACGAAGCCCGCCACCACCAGCGCGTCGTGCATCTCGTCCTCGTCGCGCGCGTCCACCCACGCCTGCTCCCGCACCGTGGCGATCGCGTCCGGGTCGAGGGTGCGCAGGGAACCCGCCTCCTCCAGGCTCAAGCTGGGCAGCGAGCGGACGTTGGCGGTGCGCCGCTCCTCGGCCGCGCCGTCGTCGAGAAACGCGTACGGGCGCGCGTTGAGGATTTCCTCGGACAGCGGCGACGGATGCACCAAGTCACGGGTCTCCACCCGCACCGCGCCGGCGGCGATCTCCCGCAGCAGGCGCTCCAGGCCGCCGATGTCCATGACCTCGTTGAGGCAGTCGTCGATCGCCTGGCTCACCAGCGGGTGGTCCGGGATCTCGCGCGCGCCGCCGAGGTTTTCCTGGCACGCGAGCTGGTCCGGGAACACGACCGCGATCAGGTCTTCAGCGTCGCTGCGCTGAAACTGCGGGGGGCGCTTGCCGCCGGAGGCCATCCGCCTAACCGCGAGCGCGACGGTGGCCGCCCAGCGCCAGCGGGCCGGAAACATCGGCGCGTCCAGCAGCGCCTGGATCAGCACCTCGCGCACGCTGTCGGCCTTCAGATATCCGAGCACCTCGTCGAGCGGGAACGAGTGGGTCGGGCCCAGCGACAACACCAGCGAGTCCTCCAGCGCGGCGGCCTGCAGCTCGAAGTTGAACTTGCGGCAGAAGCGCTTGCGCAGGCTCAGGCCCAACGCCCGGTTCAGGCGCGACCCATAGGGCGAATGCAGCACCAGGTGCATGTCCGCGGTTTCGTCGAAGAAGCGCTCCAGCACCAGGCAATCCTTGGTTGGCAGCACGCCGAGCGCGGCATACGCCTTGGCCAGGTAATCGCCGAGTTGGGACGCGGCCGCGGCCGGCAGTGCATGGTCCCGCTCCAACCATGCGCTCAGGTCCTCGCCCGTCTCCAGCCGCCGCTGCGCCTCGGCGCGCAGCCGGGAGACCGCGTCGGACAACTCCTCGCTGCGTCCCGGCGCCTCGCCGAACCAGAACGGGATGTTGGGCGGTTGGCCGCGCGCGTCCTCGACGAACACCCGGCCGGTCTCGATCTTCAGGATCCGGTACGAGGTGTTGCCCAACTGGAAGATGTCGCCGGGCAGGGATTCGAATGCGAAATCCTCGTTCAGGGTCCCGATCTTGAGATCCTGCGGGCGCAGGTAGACGTCGTAGTCGAACTGGTCCGGGATCGTGCCGCCGTTCATCAGCGCGGTCAGGCGCGCGCCACGGCGGGCGCGCAGCTTGCCCGCGATCCGGTCGTGATGCAGGTGGGCGCTGCGGCGGCCGCGGCGGGTGCTGAAGCCGGAGGCCAGCATCTCGATCACCTGGTCGAACGCCTCGCGGGACAGCTCGCGATACACGCGGTTGTCGCGGAACCGCCGGTACAGCTCGGCGGTGTCCCATTCGCGGCCGGCGACCTCGGCGACGATCTGCTGCGCGAGAACGTCCAGCGGCCGCTCGGGAATGCCGATCGCGTCCAGCTCGCCGCGGTTCAGCGCGTCGATCAGCGCGGTGCACTCGACCAGGTCGTCCAGCGACAGCGGAAACAGGCGCCCCTTCGGGACCGCGCCGACCGCGTGCCCGGAGCGTCCGACCCGCTGCACGAACCCGGCGATCGAGCGCGGCGAGCCCAACTGGCACACCAGATCGACGTCGCCGATGTCGATCCCCAGCTCCAGCGACGCGGTCGCGACCATCGCCTTGAGTTTCCCCGCTTTCAGCCGCTGCTCGGCTTCCAGCCGGTGCTCGCGCGCGAGCGAGCCGTGGTGAGCCATCACCGCCTCCTCGCCAAGCCGCTCCCCCAGATGGCGGGTCGCGCGCTCGGCCAGGCGCCGGGTGTTGACGAAGATCAGCGTGGTGTCGTGCTCGGCGACCAGTTGCGCCAGGCGGTCGTAGATCTCGGCCCAGGCCTCGTTGGCCATCACCGCGGTCAGCGGCGAGCCGGTGACCTCCAGTCTCAAATCCCGTTCGCGCTGGTGGCCGGTATC
>JBFJNB010000209.1:0-5434 GCA_041633655.1 Lysobacterales bacterium
AAGAATCCACTCCAGTAAATCCCGCGTTCGGCGTGTAGTCGAAACGGCCGTCGCCGAACGCCGCCAGCGCGCCGTGGTCGACGTTGTCCTCGATCGAGATTGCCGTCAGGGCCTCGCCGTTCAGGTCGAGGTCGTTGGCGAGGAACCCGGGTGCGGCCACCGACAGGGTCGCCCCGGCCCGGGCGCGGAACGTTTCGTTGACGGCGACCGGGAGCGTCCCGGCGGCCCGGACGTCGAGCGTGACGGTGACGGTTCCGGAGTTGTTCGACGAGGCATCGCGCATCCGGTAGGCGAACGAGTCGATCCCGGTAAATCCGGCGGCGGGCGTGTAGTCGAAGCGGCCGTCGGGGAACGCCACCACCGCGCCGTGGTCAGGGCTGTCCTCGATCGAGATCGCGGTCAGCGCCTCGCCGTCGGGGTCGATGTCGTTGGCCAGGAACCCCGGCGCCGCCACCACCCGGGTCGTGTTCAGCACCACCGCGTAGCGATCGGCGGTTCCCAGCGGCGCGCGATTGCCCACGCCGACCCTGATCGTCACCGTTGCCGTGGCTTGATTCAAGGAGGCATCGCGCATCCGGTAGACGAACGAATCCACTCCAGTAAATCCCGCGTTCGGCGTGTAGTCGAAACGGCCGTCGCCGAACGCCGCCAGCGCGCCGTGGTCGACATCGTCGTCGAGCGCGATAGCCGTCAGCGCCTCGCCGCCCAGGTCGATGTCGTTGGCCAGAAACCCGGGTGCGGCCACCGACAGGGTCGTGCCCGCCAGCGCCCGGTAGGTGTCGTCGACGCCGACGGGTCCGCCGGGAATGATGTCCTTGCGGTGTCCGGTCTCGGCTTCGAACGCCTTCAATTGCAGCCGAACCGCCCGATCGGCGACCGACAGGGGAGCCCCTGTGGACGCTGCGGGCTGCGTACGGACCATGGCCGGCGCCAGGGCTAGCAGCGCGACCAGGGTCATCTTGGCGACATCATGCATTTGAGCGCTCCGCGGGGTGGAATGGAAGCCGGTCGCCAGGGGGCGGCGGCGCGCTATGATCGTTCTTTTCCCGTGGTTGTGGAATAGGGGTCAGCCGTGCGAGCGAACAGCGCGCGTACGGCATCGACGGTGTCGGCATCGAGCGGGGATTTGTCCTTGCGGTAGCGCTTGACCCGGGCGAATCGGAGCGCCATGCCGGCGGGGTAGTGGGGGCTTGCCTGGATTTCGTTGACCGCGATCTCGGCGACCAGTTCGGGGCGCACGTGCACGACACGGCCCTCGCGGCCGATTTCCAGCTCCAGCAGCCGTTTCGTCTGCCACTTCAGCATCTTGTCGGTGAGTCCCTTGAAGGTCTTGCCGAGCATCACGAACGAGCCGTCGCGTGGGTCGCGGGCACCCAGGTGCAGGTTCGAAAGCCAGCCCTTGCGCCGGCCGCTGCCCCATTCGGCGGCGATCACGACCAGGTCCAGTGTGTGCGCCTGCTTGATCTTGAGCCAGGCCGCGCCGCGGCTGCCGGCCGCGTAGGGGCTCTGCAGCGATTTCGCCATGATGCCCTCGTGGCCCCCGGCGAGCGCCCGGGCGAGAAAATCCGTCGCGGACTCCGGGTCTTCGGTCACCAGGCGCTCGATCAGCAATCGTGCGCCAGCGGCATCGCCCAAGTGCTCGATTCGCTCGGCCAGCGGGCGGTCGATCAGGTCATCGCCGTCGCGGTGCAGGCAGTCGAACAGGAACACCCGAAGCGGCAGCTTTTCGCGCATCCCGTCAATGTCGAGCTTGCGTCCGAAACGGCTCATCGTGACCTGGAACGGGTGCGGCCGGCCGTCTTGCTTGAGCGCGATGACCTCGCCGTCGACAATGAGCTCCTTCGCCGGCAGCGCCAGGGTCGCCTCGACGATCTCGGGCAGGCTGGCGGTCACGTCGTTGAGCTGCCGCGAGAAGATGCGCACGTCATTACCGACCCGGTGGATCTGGACCCGCGCGCCGTCGAGCTTGACCTCCAGCGCCGCCTCGCCCAAAGCCTCCATCGCCTCCCCGACGCCGTCGGCCGGCTGCGCCAGCATCGGCCTGACCGGGGACAGCGGTTCGAGCCGGAACCGCTCGAGCCCGGCGGCCCCCGCCGTCAGCGCGGCCACGGCGACCGGGGCCGGGTCGGAGGCGAGCATCACCGCGCGGCGAATGTCGTCGGCCGGGATGTCGGCGGCTTCCGCGATGCCCTCGATCAGCACGCCCTCCAGCGCGCCCTGCCGAAGCTCGCCGAGCACCAGCCGAATCAGGAAGCGGCGCTCCTCGGCGGTCGCGCGAGCGAACAGCCGCCCGAGCTCGTCGCGGCGTGCCTTCACCGAGCCGGCGCCGCTGATCGCCGCGATGCGATCGAACGCCGCGTCGACCTCGCGCAGGCTCAACGTCGGGGTGCCTGCGACCGGCTCTTTTGCGAGCTCGCGCAGGATCGCGGGTCCGAGCCCGATGCGCCCCTGCGGCAGCGTCCCGACCAGGTAACTGACCACCAGCGCGAGCTCCTCGGGCCTGGCGGCGCGCAACGCCCGGGCGATCGCGGCGCGCTTGATCAGCCGGCTGCGGGTCGCGGTCAGTGTGCTTGAAACCTGGGCGAGTTCGGATAGCCGCAAGGCGCGACCTCCCCGAAGGTTGCCGTTTGAGCTCATCGTGGATCGAGAATATCGGCGCGGGCCGACCGGGTCCAGGAACAGCCGGTCAGCCCGCAGCGAACGTGCGCAACTCTCGGTCGAGACGGCGCTGCAGGTCCGGCAGCAGGTCCCTCAGCAGTGACTCGGTGAGCAGGATGGTGCTGCGCGGCGACTGCATCCGGCCCGATTGCCGCCAATAGAGCACGTCCTCGCCGACCTCGTGCCGTCGGCCCGACCCAACGGTAATTGCCAGGCCGAGCGACAGCTCGATCTCCTCGGAGATCGCGTCGGCCCGCAGCAATCCCCCCTGGACATAGCCGAACCGAGTGACCGCGATGGTGCGCGGGACAACCCGAATCAGAGTTTCAGCGACAGCTTCGGGCCGCCTCTTCCACTGGGCGGCAATTGCGCGGCGGTCCAGATCCCACTCTTCGAGCCCGGAGAACCGGATCGAAACGACGTCATAGGATGCGGCAATCGCATTGAGCGTGGCCAGCGCGATCGCGGTGTTGATTCCGCCCTGCCACGCGTACGGGTGCTGCCAGACGGACGGATAGACGTCCCGGGTCGGCGGAGCGCCGCGCTTGACCGCGCTGATGATCGCCGCGCGATCCAGGTGGCCGAAGTCGAACTCCACCGCCGCGGTGCCGCTTCGGGATTGGGCGACCGGGAAGGACGGCACCAGCTCCGCGTAGTCGGCGCGATAGGTCGTGAAGATCGTGTCGGCACATGACGCCAACAAGACGAGCGGCATCAGGCCCAGCACGCGCGTCGCGGCGGCACCCGCGCTCACTGCCGTACGACCCTCGGCTCGGACAGCGCCTCGACCCATCGGGCGCGGGCGGCCTGGTCCAGGCGCGGCCCTTTCTCGGTGTAGGCAAGCCGCCAGATGTTCCACTTCCCGTACACGATCCGGGCGATCTCGTGCTGATCGGGGTGGCCCGCGCAGTCGGCGAAATAGAACTCGTAGACGATATCGGACCTGGTTTCGCGAATCACGCTCCAGGTCACCTCCGGGCACCTCGACTGCATCGCCTTCTTCAGGCCCGTCATCATGATGCCCGGGCTGTCGGCGGACGACCGCGACCGGCGCAGGTTCTGGTGGGTGAACAACCGGCTCCAGGCCTCGATGCTCTCGCTTTCGGGGACGAACTCATCGATCGCGTATTCCCCTTGGACCAGGTTCGAAAACGCGTGCTTCCAACCCCCTTGGTAGGTTCCACCCCGATGCTCCTCCGGGATCATGCTGGCGATGATCTGGCCCAGCAGCGCGTCGCCGTACTCCAGGAACTCACGCTGGCCCTTGGCCGCGACCGCTCCCGACATTGTGCCGAGAAGGAGAGCGTAAGCTATTGATCTTATGCACATCTCTTGACCTCCGGCGCGGTATGCGGAAGCGACCTCCGTTCGCTGAATTCTGACCCCACGGTGGGGCCTGGGATGGTGCTCCGCCACTGTGGATAACACCTATCGACCGGGGGCGGATTCCGGCCCGGCCCGGCGGGCTGATATGCTCAGGCCGGATCATCGAATTGCGGGAGACAACATGCTGGTATTGGTTGCCGCGGTCAGCACCGCGCTGGTCGTTTCGTTTCTGTGCTCGATCTTCGAATCCGTGCTGCTGACCCTGCGCCCGGCTCAGGTCGAGGCCCTGGCGACCGGCGGGCGGCGGGCCGGGCGCTTGCTGCGGGATTTCAAGGAGCGCATCGACCTGCCGATCGCGGCGATCCTGATCGTGAACACCATCGCGCACACGATCGGTGCGACGGTCGCCGGCGCATCTTACGTCGACGTGTTCGGTGAGGGCTCGCTTTGGCTGTTCTCGGTGGTATTCACGATCGCGGTGCTGCTGCTGACCGAGATCATCCCGAAAACGCTCGGGGTGACGTTCGCCGAGCGCCTCGCCGTCCCGGTGGCCCATGCGATCCACTGGCTGACGGTGGCGCTGCGGCCGCTGGTGGTGGTATCGGAGGCGATCTCGCGCGGCCTGCGCGGGAGCGCGGAGTCGGCCACGACGACGGTCGAGGAGATCCGGCTTTTGACCGCGATCGCGCGCAGCGAAAAAGTCGTGGGTGGGCGCACCGCCGGCATCATCACCGGCGCGACCCGCCTGGGCGAGCTGCGCGCGGTCGACGTGATGGTCCCGCGCACCGAGGTGCGGGTGATCCCGGGCGACCTCGACGCCGCGGGGCTGATTCGCTTCATCCGCAGCCCGGCCTACAGCCGCTTTCCGTTCTCTCCGACCGGACGCTTGGAGGACACCACCGGGGTGGTACTGTCCAAGGAGCTGATGTTCGATCTGCTCGAGCGGCCCGGGCAAGCGCCCGACTGGGATGCCATCCTCCGCAAGCCGCTGTTCGTCCCGGAAACCGTCCCGCTGAACAAGCTCTTGTGGCAGTTCATCTCGGTGCGCCGCCATCTGGCCGTCGTGGTGGACGAATACGGCGACACTCTCGGCATCGTCACCCTGGAGGACGTGATCGAGGAGATCGTCGGCGACATCTTTGATGAGAGCGATCCCAACGTCGAGGAGATGAGGCCCCAGGACGACGGCTCGGTCAATGCACTGGCGCGGGTGGACCTGCGCAAGCTGTGCGATTTTCTCGAGCTGCAGTGGCACCCGGCCGACGACTTCTCGACCCTGGGCGGGCTGGTCACCACCGCACTCGGGCGGGTGCCGGTGAAAGGAGACGTGGTGACCTGGCGCCAGTTCCGGCTGGAGGTGCTCCGGGCCGGGAAAACGCGGCCCGACCTGATCAACGTCAGCCGGATCGGTTCGAGTCGCCGAGAGTCGGGGAGCGACTAGCCCGCGGGC
>JBFJNB010000210.1:0-5413 GCA_041633655.1 Lysobacterales bacterium
ACACCGGCGAGCCGCTGATGAACGGGCTGCCGTCGATGCTCGCCTCGAACGTGCCCGGATGGTCGTCGCGGATCTCGATTTCCGGGCGCACCGCCCGGTTGATCAGGTCGCCGTCGGCGACCCCGGTAACAAAGATCTCCGGCGCGCGCGCGTCGACCTCGAACGCGATGACCACCGGCGCGGAGCGGGTGCCCACATCGTCGCTGGCGCTGAGCTCGAGCCGGCGCGGGCCGTGGGCAGCACCGCTGATCCGCGCCGCGTAGGTCCCGGTCGCTGGATCGCGCAGAGCCAGCGGCCGCCACGGCGCGCCGTCCAGCGCGTACTCCACCACGGCGATCACCCCGTGGGCATCGACTGCGGTGGCGACGATTTCGAACTCGGCCGCGGTCAGCGCGGCCGGCTCCCGCGGCGACAGCACCGGCGCGGTCAGATCGAGCACCGCGAGCGCGGCGCTGGCCAGGGTCTCCCAGCCGGCGCCGGCATCGACCTGTAGCTCGAGCCGGTGCAGGGCCGGCTGCAGTAGTGCGCCGGCGAACGTCGCGCTGCCCGCGGTCGCGCCGCCGGCCGGCAGGTCCGCCTGGGCGGTTTCGATCGCGACCGTCTTGGTGCCCGTGAGCAGGCGCAGGCGCACCGCGACCTGGGCCGCGCCGCCGCCGTTTTCGAGGCGGTAGCCGATCACCAGATCCGCGCCGGCGGCACTGCTCGCCGGGGCGTCCAGCGCGCCGGTAAGCTGCGGCTCGGCCGGAAGGCGAGTCAACGGCAGCGTAACTTCGTCTCCGGCATTACCGGCCCGATCGACCGCGCTCAGTCGGAACTCGTTTGGTCCCAGCGCCAGCGGCACCGCCGGGAACAGGAATTCACCGGCCGGATCGGCGTCGGTCCGGGTCTCCAGGCCGACCCCGGACAGGGTCACCGTCGCGGCCGGCTCGGTGGTGCCAACGATCACGATCGCCGGCTCGGTAAGTTCGGACCCCGGCAGCGGATCGAGCAGCGTGATCACCGGCGCGGTCAGATCCAGCTCGAATCGAAGCATCAATTCGGCCCGGTTTCCGGCGAGGTCGGTCGCCGTGACGCGGAGTACGTAGCCGCCCTCGGCCGAGATCGTATCGCCGGGAGCGAACGGCGCGCCGCTCAGGAAAACCCTGGTTTGGTCCAGGTGCGCATCGGTGACCGTAATTTCCGGGGTCACCGGCGCGTTGCGCAGCTCGCCGTCGGCGATCCCGGCCACCGCGATCGCCGGCGCGGTCGCATCGACCGTGAACTCGATCGGTCCGCGCTGGGCGCGATTGCCCCAGGTGTCGCTTGCGCCGACCCGCAGCCGGTGCACGCCCTCGGACAGACCGAACAACCAGCGCCGGTACCGGCCGTCGGCGGCCTGGCCGATTCGTTGCTCGGTCCCGCCGTCGAGACTCAGCGTGACCGCGGCCACCGGCTGCAGCCGATCCTCGGCCCGCACCTCGAGCAGCACGTCGGCCGGCGTGACCGCACCGGGTCGCGGCGCGATCACCGAAAGCTCCGGCGCTACGCCGTCGACGCCGAGCACGGTGGCGGTGTCCAGGATCGCGACCGCCGGGCCGCCGAACGCCGACAGGTCGGCGCTCAGGACCAGCAGGTGGGCGGCGAGGCGGAGCGGGTCGCTCGGCCAGGTCTGGGTGCCACGAGCCTCGGCGCCAGGTGATAGCGAGGCCTCGGCGGTCGCATCCAGCAGCGGCGTCGTCCCGCCCGCTGGCAGCAGCGCGAGCCGCACCGGCACCCGCTCCAGGTCGGTCGTCGAGCGATTGGTCAGCCGGTATTGCACCGTCAGCGGCGCCCCGATCGAGACCGGCGCCGGGGTCACGATCTCGCCCTCCAGCAGCACCGATGGCTCGGGCGCAACCACCGCCAGCAGCAACTCGGCGAGCGCGAATCCATCCTCGCTCGCGAGCTCCGCGCGGATCAGGTGGTCGCCGGACTCCGGTCCCGCCGACGGCCATTGCACGGTTGCCGCGGTGCGCCCGCCCGGCAGCAGCGTCGGCAAGGTCGAGGTCTCGCGCCAGACGACCCGCCCGTCGGGCGCCGCCGCGTACCATTCGATCGTGCCGCGCTGGGGTGCGTTGCCGGCCACCAGCTCGACCGCCGCGGTCAGCGGAACCGCGTCGCCGACCCGCACATTTCCGGCCGCAGCGTCGAGGTTCATCGCCAGTTGCGCGTGGCGCTCGAGCGTGATGAGCGCCGCGCCGGTCGCGACCTCGGCTCCGGTCGCATCGGCCAGCACGGCCGCGAGCGCGAAGGCGCCGGCGAACACCCCGCCCGGCTCCCACGAGAACGGCACCGCCAATGACTCCGCGAACGCGAGCGCGGCGACCGGATGATCCCGCCGCCAGCCGAGCGGGAAGCCACTGCTGTCGGCGATGCTCAAGCGCAGCGTGCCGCTGAATTCGGGCCCGGGATTGAACAGCTCGACCAGCCCGGTGGCAGTCTGACCTGGGGCGAAGCTCGGCGCATCCAGCCGCACCGTCAGCAGCGGGACCAGTTGCTCGACGACCGCAAAGGCCGCGCCGGCGGCGTTGTTGCCCTCGTCGCGCTCGACGAGCCGGTTCAGCGGGTCCACGAACACGTCCAGCCGGTAGTTGCCGGGAGCGACCAGGCTGGGCAGGTCCAGCGTCAGCGGCTGCTGCCCAAGTCCCGACAGCTCGATCGTCTCCTCGAGCACCAATCCGGCATCACCCGCGGGATCGAACAGCACCATCTGCACCAAGGTCGCCGGCACCGGCTCGGGGGCCAGGTTGCGCACCAGCGCGGTGGCTCGGAACGCCTGCCCTGGTAGCGCGGCGCGCGGCAGCACGTCCACGTCGCTCGCCAGCACCGCCGGATCGGGCAGGCCCGCCGTGGGCGCGGTGATCAGCACTGGCGCCGAGGGCAGCGATACCGCGCCGGAAGCATCCGCCGCGATAGCGACGACCCGATTGGTTCCAGGCGCAAGCGGCACGCCCTCGATCAGGAACAAACCGGGCGCCTCGATCAGGCTGTAACCGTCGAAGTGCAGTGCGACCATCCGCCCGGTGGGCATCCAGTTGCGCGCCGGCGACGGCTCCAGCGCCAGCGTCAGCTCCGGCTCGAGGCCGGCGGTGTCGGCGATACGGAGTTCGCAGCAGCCGCTGCCGAACGCGAGATGGCGTCCGTCCGGCGACCAGCGCGGGCGATTCGCGTCCGGCGCGACGATCACCGGCGCGCTTCCGTCGGGCGCAACCAGCGCCAGGGTCCCATCGCGGGTGACGAACGCGACCGCGGCACCATCGGGCCGCCAGCCGGTGGCCTGGTTGGGATCGACGTCGTCGTGGAGCTCGTTCAGCGCCCCGTCGGCCAGGCGATAGCGCCACAGGCCGAAACGACCGGCCGAGCCGTCGCCAAACGCGAACACCAGTTCGTCGCCGACCGGCGTCCATGACGCCGATTCCGGCTCGATGAAGCGGTAGGGATCGACGAATGTACCGATCCGCTCGACCGCCCCGTCGGCATCGACCAGCCACAACCCGCGCTCGGTTGCGCCGGTCACTGGGTCGAGGTGGGCCCCCTGGACGAACAGGGTGCGCCCGTTCGGCGCCGGCGCGACGAAGTCGATCGAATCCCACTCGAGCGCGGTCTCGCTGGCTCCGCTGACCAGATCGAAGCGGGTCACGGTGACTGGACTGAACCCGTGCCTGATGAACAGCGCGTCGCCGCCGAGCGCGAAGTAGAACGCTTCGCCGAAGCGGGTCGGCAGTGTCCGGCTCTGACCCGCGGCCAGATCCACGAGCCGGTCCGGGTCGCCCGGGCGCACCGCCAGCGGCGCCACCGGCGACAGCGCGCCGCCGGGCGGGTCCGCGAGCACGACGCGATCGACACCTAGGGCATCCGGGGTCAGCGTCGCTCCCGCGACCGCGCCGTTGACCGACACCGTTACCAGCGAGCCCGGCTCGGCGGCGCCGGCTAAGTCGGTGACGGCCGCGGTCAGCTCGACCGGAACGCCCGCCACGGTCGGGTGCAGGATCACCGGCGGCGCCGGCGGCTCATCGTCGCGCGGGGTCGCTGCGGCCTCATTGCTGGGCGCTGATTCGATCCCGCCCGGATCCAGCGCGGTCACGACGTAATAGTAGGTCTCGCCGTCGATCACGTCGGAATCGCGATGTCGGGTCAGCGTCGGCTCGGCGATCGGCGCGTACGGACCACCGCTTGAATCGCCGCGCTTGACCCGGTAGGCCGTTGCGCCGGCTTCCGGCGCCCGCCACTCGAGATCGATCGCACCGCCGCCGGGCACCGCGGTCGCGACCAGTTGGCTCGGCGCCTCTGGCAGCGCCAGGTCGACCACCAGCACCACCGGGTTCGACGGTAAGCTGACGTTGCCGACCTGATCGACCGCGACCACGTGATAGCGATAGCTGCCGTTCGGCAGGTTAGAATCGACGTGGCCGCGATCGTTCAAGTCGCGCCGGAACAGGATCGGCTCGCCGTCGCGGAACAGCCGGTATTCGGCCAGGTCCGGCGCGGCGCTGGCGCTCCACGAAAGCTCGGCATCGCGACCGTTGAGCGCACCCTGGAGGACCACCGGATCGGGAGCGGTAACGTCCCCGACCTCGACCGTGACCGGCGCCGACCACGCCCCCTCGAAGCCGTGTTCGCTCAATGCCGAGACCCGGTACTGGTAGCGCCCGTCGCTCAGCGTTTCGCTGAATTCGGCGCCGGCAACAAGCGGCCGGTGGGTGAAGCCGACTTCGGCCAGGCGCACCGGGCGAAACCGCTCGCTCGAGTGCGCGCGGCTGAGCAGCCGAATCCGGTCGCTCAAGTAGGGCGCCGCGAACGCGACCGAGTCGCGCGTCTCCTCGCTGACTTGGAGCGTCGCCAAGGTCACCCAGACCCGGCCGCTCCAGGCCTGCACCTGGTAGTCGAGCGGTCGATAGGTGACCTCGGACCCTAAGTCCGAGTTGAACTCGCGGTACCAGTCGACCGATACCGCGGTCAGCAGGCGCGTCGCCGGGAACACGAACTCCATCAGCGCCGTGCCGGCGGTGAGGTCGGCATCGCTCGGGTACCAGTAGCTGAAAGGGTTGCCGTCGAGTGCGTTGCCGGCCAGGCTCGGGTTGGACGAGGCGCTCGGCGCTGGCGTCTCGTCCGGCGGACCGTCGGTCAGCGCCGGCGCGCCGTCGCGGAACGGCCGGAAGCCCGCGACTGCGCCGGCGGGCGGGGTCCAGGTCAGTTCCGCCTGAAATCCGGTAACCGCCGCGGTCAGGTTCCCGGGTGCCGGCGGCGGCAGCGAATGCGCCACCGGCACACTCGCGCGCTTGCTGCGGTTACCGGAGCTATCGGTGACCTCGAAAGCGAACGTGTTGAGCCCGGGCGCGAGTGCGACGTCGACCAGCGCGAACTCGCCGCCGAGCCCGGTCCCCAGCGGGCCGAG
>JBFJNB010000211.1:0-5413 GCA_041633655.1 Lysobacterales bacterium
CTGGCCGAGGCGGAGCGCCTGCTGCGCGATGCGCTCGCCAGCGATCGCGCGCACCGCCACCAGGACTTCGATGGGCTGGTGTATACGCTGAACAACCTGGCCCTGGTCCGGCTAGCGCGCGGCGACAGCGCGGAACCGTCGGAGCTGCTGGAGGAAGCGCGCCGGATTGCGCTCGCAACCGACCACGAGCTGACCGGTCCAGTGCTGAGCGACCTGGCCGACCTTCGCTGCCTGGCGGGGGAGGTCGGCGCGGGGCTGGAGCTCGCCCGCCAGGGCTTGGAGGCGACCCGGGACGAGTTCGGTGCCGAGGACTGGCGCACCGCGCGCGCCGGGCTGACGCTTGGTTTCTGTCTCTGGCTGGACTCGTCGCAGCCGCGCCCGGACGCCAGTGAACTCGCTCGCCTCCACCAGGCGATCGTCGCGCGCTGGGGCGAGTCGAATCTGTTCACCCGGAGGGCTCGGGATCAGATTGGGGCGATGCGCTGAGTGCGTTGGCTTATAATCGATCCCGTGTGGGTCTGCGGTAGCGAGGTGATGACGGATTCGAACGCGCGTATCGGGGCAGTGTCCAGGCTCACGCTGGTGCTTATGCTCGGGGCGCTAGTCAGCGACGCGTTTGCCGGCAGGCGCAGCCTGCGGATCGACTTCGGCGACTGGATCGAAGAGCCGTGCCTGGAACTCGGCTTCGGCCGCGACGGGCTGCTGGTCAAATGGATGGGGTTCGTGTTCTCCGGGCTCGACGATCCCGCGTACCTGTTTGACACCTATTGCCAGACAACCGATCCCGATTTCTTCAGCGGAGCAAGCTTCGATCCCATCGACGAGCCGGGCATGGCCCAGCTGGTGGGCTCGAACAGCGATGGCGCGATCACCGGGGTCAGGTTTTCATTTCTCGATCGGGACCGCTTCGACGCCCAGTCCGACAACGAGGGCGGCTTTCAGTGGGCGTTTTATTTCTTCCCTGATGCCACCACGATCGTTGCCCTCAACGGCCTCATCGAGGCCCAGTTCGCGGTCCTGACCGCCGGCTCGTTCATCAGCGAACCGGCGAACGCCTGCGCCGACGGCGACTGCGTCTACCGGCAGGGTTTCGAGGATTCGGTCAACGTCTGGCAGGGCGACGTCGACGGCTTCGACGGGGAGTATTTCTGCTTCGCCGGCAACCAGTACGTCGGCACCTGGGATGGGGAGGCATCCGGTACCGACCCGGCGGTGGCCTGCGCCGGGCCGTAGCCGACGGGGCGCCACCCGTGGGTGAGGCTGCGGGCGGCGCACCGAGATCAATCCGGTGGCGCGTGGTCGACCCTTTGGATGACCCCGCAGCGAAAGGTCCGCCACGGCTCAGACGCGCCGGGCTCTGCGCAGTCGACCGGGGTGGAGCCGGGCGAAAGCAGCTGGTCCAGCGCCGCCTGCTCGCCGACCTCGTCGCGGTTGGCCAGACCGCCGTGGCTGGCGAACAGCAGCTCGACTTCGGCTTCCAGCGGCCGCCGCAGACCGGGGCCTTTCAGGAAGCCCTCGGTCAGCGAATCGGCGAACGAACCCCCACGGTAGGCTCGCTTGGCGGTACGGTAAAGGGTCGCCACGACGGTGGCACTCCCGTCGGCGTTGCCCACCACGAAACCGGTTGCGTGCAGCTGAGAGCCCTCCACATCCGGGTTGTCCAGATCGCTGACTTCGCAAGCATCCGGGTTCGCGCAGCGCCGCGGTCGATTGTAGATTCGCCACCAAACCGTGACCGCCGCGCCCGGATCGAGATCCGAGGTGCGAACCACGGCATTGATCCGGTTGTCATAGCGCAGCAGGGTGGAATCGCCGACCGGCGCGCCGTCGGCGCTGCGCACGACCACATCCACCTGGCGGTTGTTTTGGGCATCGGCCGGAGCATTCAGCAAACCGCCGGCCAGGCCGAAGAAAAGGACGATCTCGGATTTTCTCATTTTCAGGCTCTCCTGTTTCTGGGGTTCGACGTCGGTCACGGCTACCAGCGCCAGACCTGGTCGTACCGATCCAACAGCTCGGGGAGGTCGCCGCGCGCGATGGGCAGCACGCCCGGGATCAGGTCAGGGCCGCTAACGCCGAGCTCTTGGCAGTCCTCGTCGAGCAGGTAGACCTCGGCTTTCTTGGCGATCAGTGCGGCGATGTCGCGGGGCAGGCTGGGCGGCTGGGTCTGCCGCCAGTCCCCAAACGAGAGGCCGGCGGCATCCTGCGCGGCGACCGCATAGTTGACCGAATCGCCGGTCAGAAGCAAGTCGAGTTCGCCGCCAGCTCCGCGCATCGCTTGGGTCAACCAGACGACCGTGTCGTCCTGCTCTTCCATGGTGGCGCGGTAGGCGCTGGTAATGATCTGCAGTACTCTCATTTCGGCCTCCTCACTGGGTCGGAATGACCAGGGTGTTGTCTGACGTGCTGGCCATCTGCCAGAAATCGGCCGGGGTGCCGGTTTTGATCCCCTCGATGGCCTCGCCGGCGCCGCGCTCGTCCACGCAGAGGCCGCAGTTGACCCAGCGCAGATGCCCGCCGTGGGCCTCGGCCTGGCGGATCAGCGCGTCGATCCAGTCTTTCGGTAGCGGGTGGTTCTCTTGTTCGGCGTCGTTGCCATGCGCCAAGTTGAGGTGGCCCTTCTGCAGCGCGAACGGCAACATGACCGCGCCCTCGTAGGCGAACACGTTGACCTCGTAGCCCCTTCGGGTGGCGATGTCGAGCAGCCGCATCGCGGTCGTGGTGCGGGCGCTTTCGAACGGCGCGTCCATCAGCGCGAAGGTCAGGGTGGTGGTTTTCGCCATGGTCGTCTCCTCCGTGCCACGTTCGGGCTAGTGCCAAAGCGTTTTCGCGCCCGCCGCGAGGCGATCGATGACCGACTCCAGCGGCGAGGGCACGATGCCCGGTCTGATCTGATCGACGGCGATGCCGCGCTCGCGCAGCGAGAAATCGTCCGCCAAGAGCTGGACGCCGGCTTCGATCGCGTCGGTCAGGCCCACGTCGCGCGCCGCGCGGCGCGCGGACAAGACCGCGTTCTGGGCCAGGAATACCGTGACTCGATGGCCGCGTTGCGCGAGCCCAGCGGCCAAACCGAGAGATCGGCCAAGCGCCCCCGAGTTCGAGGGCTCAACAGTTTGAAGGATCAGGTAATCGCTCATCGTTGCCTCCCGCACGAGTCGTTTCAGTTGCGCTCAAGCTTAGGTCCGACGCGCGTTCGGTCCTTGGTGAATTGCTGGTAATTTGATGGAGTTCTGCTGTGGCCGCTGAAGCACGTGAACGGCGCCGAGTTAGGACACGTGCCAGATGCAGGCTAGACTCAATTCACGTCGAACCGGTCAACACCCCGATGCGCTACGCGTTCTCCGACTGTGTTCTCGACACCGAGCGTTGCGCGCTGACGCGCGCGGGCGAGCCCGTCGGCATCCGGCCGAAGGTGTTCAAGGTATTGACCTACCTGATCGAGAATCACGACCGAGTGGTCTCGAAGCAGGAGCTCTTCGATCGACTTTGGCGCGGTCGCATCGTCGGCGACGCGACCCTGAACTCGTGCCTGAAGGAGGCGCGCCAGGCGGTCGGCGACAGCGGTGCCGAACAGCGCATCATCAAAACGCTCCACGGGCAAGGCTACCACTTCATCGCCTCGATCCGACTGGAACAGCTTGGGCACGAGGCGGCGGGCTCGGAACCGGCCGCTAACGAGGTTGCCGTCGAGCCGGCCGCGGCACCCGAACTGGTGCTGGCCGACCGCGAGCACAAGCAGGTCTCCGTATTGGCCTGCGCCATCGTCGACTTGGACGACCTGGCTCTCGACGCCGAAGCGATGGATGAACTGATCCGGCGTTTCTTCGCCGCGGCCAACGACACGCTCAGCCGTTACGGCGGGGTGATGGCCGAGCGCGCCGGCGACGGCTTCACGGCGCTTTTCGGTGCCCCGCAGGCGCTCGAGGATCACGCCCGCCGGGCCGCGCTGGCGGCGATCGAGATTGCGCGTTTCGGCCGGGAACCGGTGGTTCCCGGCGGCACCGAGCGGCTGAAGCTCAACTGCGGCCTGCACACCGGGTCGGCGGTCGTCGGCAGCACCGCCGAGGACGATCCGCTTTACAGCGCGGCGGGGCCGACCACGCGCACCGCGTGCCGGCTGCGCGACCAGGCGCGGGGCCAGGTGCTGGCCAGCGCGTCTCTGCTCGAGCTGATCGAGCCGGAATCCGAAGCCCGCCCGCAGCGTCTGGCCGATGGCACGATCGCGTTCCGAATCCGCGGATTGTCCGGCATGCGTGCCGGCGTGCCGCGGCGCCGGTCCGGTCGTTCCGCGTTCGTCGGCCGCGATGGCGAGATCGCGATCATCCGGCAGCGGCTCGCACTGGCCGAGGGCGGCACCGGTCAAACCGTGTGCATCAGCGGCGAACCCGGGATCGGCAAATCCCGGCTGGTGAGCGAAGTGCGGGCTGCGCTCGATGGGCCGGCGTGCTTGCAGGCGAACTGCCTGGGCTACCGGGTCACGTCACCATATTTCCCGCTGCAGCAGCTGCTGCGAACCCTGGTAGGCGACGAGTCGAGCGACGCCGGGATTGCGGCCCGGCTGGCGCGCCGCGCCGCGGACGCCGGCGTCGCCGACGCCGGAGTGATCGAACTGCTGGCGGCCCTGCTCAACGCGGCCGCGGCCGACCAGACGGATCAGTATACTCCACCGGCCGGCCAGGAGGCGCTGGTACGCGCTGTTACGCGGCTCCTGCTGCAGCCGAGCGAATCGCGACCGCTGGTGATCGTGGTCGAAGACCTGCACTGGATCGACCCCAGTTCCGAGGAGTGGCTGGCCTCGTTCGTTCCGCGCATCGCCGGGTCCCGGGTGCTGCTGCTGGTGACCTACCGACCCGGGTACCGGTCGCGCTGGCTGACTCATTCCTCGGTCACCCAACTGGCGCTGCCGCGGCTCAACGACGCCGACAGCGCCGCGCTGATCGGATCTCTGCCGGCACCGTTGGCCGATTCGACCGAGATCAGGCAGCGCATCGTCAGTCACGCCCAGGGCAACCCGTTCTTTCTCGAGGAGCTGACCTACAATCTGGCCGACGGTGCCGGTTCCGAGCGGCGGACCGTCCCGACCACCGTACAGGCCGTGCTGTCCTCGCGCATCGATCAGCTCGGCCCCACTGACAAGTCGCTGTTGCAGATGGCCGCCGTGATCGGGACGCCGGTGATGCATGATTTGCTGGCCGCGGTGTTCGACCGGGACCCGGTGACGATCGAGCACGCGATCGAGCGGCTCGAGGCAGCCGAGCTGCTGTTCGAACAGCGGGCTGGTCAGGCCTGCAACTACCATTTCAAACATGCGCTGACCGAGGAGGTCGCGTACCGGTCTTTGATCGCCAGCGCACGCCGCGCCTGCCACCGCAGAATCGCGCGGGTCTACGAGAACCGGTTTCCGGATCAGGCC
>JBFJNB010000212.1:0-5393 GCA_041633655.1 Lysobacterales bacterium
CCCGGAGGCCACCGACCGCACCGCTCTCTAGCCCCGGACCGAACCGAACCTCGGAGAATGCAAATGATTCTCATTCAAGAAAAATCTCCGCTGAAACTCTGTTTGGAAACCGAGTCGCCAGGCTCTATCCCGATTGCGGTTTCGCGCCAGGCGAAGAAGCGGTCGGGGTAGAGGCGACTTTGGCCGGGGCGGAGCCCACCACCAAGACATAGCTCGCGAGAACGAAGTGAAACGCGATCGGGATCAGGTGGCCGTGCCAGCGCAGTTCCGGGACCAGCGCCATCGTCAGCGCGTAGCGGGCCAGCATGACCGCATAGTAGACGTAGGCCGCGATCCGCAGCGCGCGCCGCGTTCCGGGCCTGCGGGGGAAGAACAGACCGGTCTGCCGCCACGCGTCGTAGGTGACCAGCGACATGAACATCAGGAGCAGGATCTGCGCCGGCAGCAGTATCGGGTACGGCAGCAGCCCCGAATACCAGTGCTCGGCCGCCGGCAGCCACGCCGGCGCCACCAGAACGACCAGGATCTGGCCGAGGACCCGCGCCAGAAACAGCGCCTGCAGCACCGTCAGCGCTAGCGCCCTGCCGTTCACGCCTCGTGCCCGAACAACCGTTCGTGGTGGCGGTGCCAGTCGCTGGAGAAGATCCGCTCGGGATCCAGCGCCCGCTTGCGCTCGAGGAACTTGGGAAACTGCGGATAGGCGGTCTCGACCTGGCGCCGGGTGGCGAAGCGATGGTAGGTCAGGAAGTAGCTGCCGCGGTACGCCAGCGCCGCGTCGATCAGCGCCCGGAACGCCGCCGCGGCGGTCGCGATCCCCGGATCGGTATGCTCGACGTGGAGGTTGAAGATCACGCAGGCGAAATCCTCGCGTGCCCAGGCGAGGAAACTCTCGTTGTCCTTCTGGATCAGCCGGATCGTGCCGTAGACCAGATCGGCCTTGTGGGAGCGCAGCACTCCTGCCGCCTCGGCCATGAACTCGACCAGCCGGGCGCGCGGCAGGTACAGCTCGGTGATCATCTCGGTGCCGCGATGAGCCCGACCCAGCCGCGCGTCCAGCGCGCCGTGGTAGTCGTCGAGATACAGACTCAACTGGTGGGTGTCGGAGAAGTAAACCTGCCCGTGGGTGGATGAATAGAACCGGGCGAAGCGCTCGAACGCGTCAGTCTTGGCCACGTGCGCCAGGTACAGCAACTCCTGCCAGCCGGCCTCGGTCATGTAGATCTGTCCCTCAGGAACCGGTGTGTCCGCGGCGACCGGCTGGTAGCACGAAAGCACCCCGCGGCGGAGAAAATCCGGCGAGGATTCGTCGGTCGCGAACTGGAAATCACCGTAGAGGCAGCCGGCGGCGATCCGCTCGGCAAGCGCGTCGGCGAGTTCGTCCAGCGTGCGGATCGCGACCAGCCGGCGCAGCTTCTGCCGCCGCACCAGCTTGAGGCGCACCGACGCGATGACCCCCAACAGCCCGTAACCGCCGATCGCCAGCCGGAACAGCTCGGCGTTGCGGGTGCGGCTGCACTGGCGCAGGTCGCCGTCGGCGGTGATCAGGGTGAACGATTCGACATCCTGGACGATCGGTCCCGCGGTCAGCACCCGACCGTGGATGTTGGCCGCGAGCGCACCGCCGATGCTCAACCGGTCCGCGCCGGTCTGTTTCTGGCGGATGCCCCACTGCGGCTCGCGGCCGGCCTGCCGGCGCAGACACTCCGCGATCAGCGCCGGCCACTGGATGCCGGCTTCGACCTCGATGACCCCGTCCCCGGGGTCGAACCCGAGCACCCGGTCCATCCCGCTCGTATCCAGCAGCACCCCGCCGGTGGCGAACTGCTGCCCGCCCATCGCGTGGCGACCGCCGCAGGTGGCCAACGGGATCGCGTGGCGGCGCGCCAGCGCGACGGCATGGCGCACGTCGTCGATCGAGCGCGCATCCACCCGTGCGGCGACGGTGCAGGCGTTCAGCTTGGAGTGGACGTCGTTGGGGCGCAGACGCGCGCCCTGCGAGTGACGGATGAGTTCTGCTGCGGCCGCCATCGGGTGGAACCTCCTCGCAACCGGAGGCTCGAAAATCCCCCGTCACCCGCCTCGGCGCAACCCGCCTCAGAAACGTATCGGCGATCAGTCCCGCCGGTATCACCGGGCGCGACCGCGCCCGCTCAGTCGCCGACTTTGAGGACGAATCTCAGTTCCCGGCCGTGATAGCGGCCGATCACCTCCCAGCACCCCGCGGTCGGGAACTCCATCCCGATCAGCATCAGGTCCCAGTTCTTGCCGAACGCGTGGGTGGCCTCGTCCATCCGAACCGGCGGCGCGGGACGATCCAGGCGGTTCGCGGTAACGACCAGCTCGGGCCGCTGCTCCTCAATCGCCCTGTATCCCTTGCGCCACCACCAGAATTTGTCGCCGTAATCGTGCTCCGGACCCATGCCGACCCAGTGCCCATCCTCGGGGATCTTCGCCGCGAGTTCGTCGCTGCCGAACCACGCAAACCCGTGAGCCCTGTTCGACTTCCACGGCTCGGACAGGTTGTCGCTCGAGGGAAGCTCGATCTCGCACGCCGAACCGGCGGCCATCGAACAGGCCCACAGGGCCCCGAGCACGGCGAGTCGAGGAAAACCGCTGGCGTCGGTCGACACTGCCGGTCTCATCGCTCGGGGATGCGCGCTTGGATCTTCGCGGCGAACTTGCGCGGTTCCTCCGGAGTCACGACCGCGACCCGATCGTCGAATCGGAGCACGACGGCGGATTTCGGGTCGGTCGCCCAGGCCCGGTAGGGCCCGAGTTTGCGGTTGCGAAAGCGCCCGGCGAAGCAGAACAAACCACCGTTGCCGAAGGTGCGCAGGGAGCGCCGCATCGCCTCCGGATCGACCTCGACCGACCGCAAGCCGGCCAGGCTCAACCGCGACTTCCAGCCCGGCCGCCGGATCAGAAGCTCGTCCTGGGTCAGCTCGTAACCGAGGATCATGAAGAACACGCCGATCACCAGCACCCCCAGCGGCAACACCACCATCGCCAGCGGCCACACCCAGGTGTCGATCGGCTCGACGGTCAGACCGATCACGGCCATCCCGCCCAGAATCGCGATCGAGAACAGCGTCATCAGCTTCAGCGACAGCGCCCACGGCGCTCCGAACTTGTACCCGGCCATCTCAATCACCGCTCGTGCGTCAACCGCAGCGTAATAAAATACGGGGTCAGGTTCACTTTTTTCAGATCAACAGCAAACGGCAGCCTTGAATTCGCAAAAAGTAAACCTGACCCCTTTTTTGGCTGCTACTCGGGTACCAAAACCAGCCCGGGGTCGCCGAGCAGGGTCCAGCCGAGGATCACGTCGGTGAGATCGGGGCGGGTGCGCGCCAGTTCCTGCTTAGCCTGAACCATCGCCTCGCCGATGGTCGTGCCCGGCGTCATCAGCCACGGCATCAGCAGTCCGCCCAGGAGCTTGTCCGACGAGACCTCGGTCAGCGTGGCCGCGCCCAGCACCGCGGCGGCGCCGCGGTCGCCGGACAACAGCAGCTTGTGCGCGAGCGTATCGACCGTCGGCGAAACGTAGTAGGTATTCCAGCAACCCCATTGAATCGAAACGCTCGGGCGCCCGGCGTTCAACAGGGCCGTGGCGTCGTTCGCGTCGAACAATCCGTCGAAGGTCCACACCGTGGGGCCCGAATGGCCGAAGAAGTGGCTCAGCGCGACCCCGCGGTTCAGCGCCTCCAACAGGACCTGGCGCGCGCCGGCGACACCGAGGTCGTCCGGATACGCGGTCTCCACCGACCACTCGACCGGCAACTGGGCGATGCGCAGGTCGCTGATCGCCCGATACGAGGTGCCCGGTTCGGCGGCGTCGGCAACGAACAGCGCGGATTGCTCGGTCCCGGGCCCGGGATAGGCCAGCGTTTTGTCTACGATCGAGGCGAGTTCCGCCGCGGTTCGCACCGGCAGGCGCCCCAGGGCCAAATCCGGGACCCGGTCGCCGTCGGTATCGGCGAACAGTGGATCGACTGGAGCGTACTCCACCACCGGATGGGTCGGGTGGTAGAGCGTTGGCAGGAAGCTGATCGAGCCCATTCCAAGGTTGTCGTGGTAATCGTAGGTGTCCGCGCCAACCAGCAGCACGAAGCGGGTGCCAGCTCGCGCCGCCATGTCGCCGACGTAGGCCTTGATCGCATCGGGATCGACGACCCCGCCCCGGTAATGCGCGTACAGGTCGACCACGTCCACGATCCGTACCGTGCGCCCCAGGGCGCGGTGGTGCCGGGCCAGCGGCGCGATGCCGGGGATGAAATCGGCATGCGCGATGATCAGATACTCGGCCGATCCGGAGACCGGGTCCGGGACCACCCGGGCGGGCTCGAGCCGCGGCGTGGGCACGGCGCTGGCGACGACGAAGCGCCGGTTGCCTGCGGCGCCGGCCACGGTCAGTTCATGGCCCCCGCCGGTCGCGGCCAACTCGAATCCCTCGTGGCGGGTCAATCCGCCCTCGCCCACCGAGTAGACCACCGGCGCCATGTCCGGCAGGCCTCTGACCGTGAATGCCCCGGTACCGGTGGACTCGAAACCGGCCCCGAAAATACCGTCGGGGCCGAGCGGATAGGTCGCCGGCGCCCTGGCCGATTCCACCTCGAACTCGTAGTAATCGGCGCCGGCGTAAAGCTCGCGGCGGTATTCCAGCGCCAGCGATTCGACATTGAACAGGTCGAAATCAACGCCGGTATCGCCCGGCAGTTCGACCACCACCTCGTTGTCCCCGGGCAGCACCACGCCGGCGGCGAGTTCGACCCGGCGGGCCAGGATCTCGCGCCCATCGAGCAGTTGATCGAGGACGGGCTCGCCGTTGAAGCGCACCAATACGTGATGATCGGGGGCCTGGTTGAAATCGGTCACGCCCCAGCCGTCGACGAAAAGACTCGCCGTCCCGGGCAGCGCGCGGTCGGCGTTCAGCGTCCACCCGGCGCTCACCGGCGACCCGAAGCTGAGCAGGCTTCGGAGGTACCACGGATCGCCGTTGGGCGAGGCGAAGCTGTACTCGTCGTCGGCGTCGATCGCGCGGCGCGCGCGCTCGGCCGCGTCGGGGTCGATCCACCGAGGCGGCTGATCGTGGATGCGTGCCGGTTGCGCCAGGTTCGGGTCCACCGACAGCCGGTGCACGCTGGTGCGCGTGTACAGCGAATCCATGGCTTTGGCGTAGAAATCGATCGTGCTGCCAGGCCCGAACTCGGCGCCGCCGGCGACATGACGCGTAACCGGGGCGCCGCCGCGGCTGATCGCGATCGCTGCCGCCGGCGCGCCGGTCAGGTCGAGTCCCGCCGCCAGCAGGTCCTCGTGCCGCACGCGGTAGAGGCCCGTGGAGTCGGTGCGCAGCTCCATTGCCGCGATTGCACCCTTGCGCTGCGCGCCGCGGC
>JBFJNB010000213.1:0-5349 GCA_041633655.1 Lysobacterales bacterium
GCGTTCAACGCGGCGAGATCCTGGTCCATCGGGGTCACGATCCAATCGTCGGGGCGCGGCTGCGCCAGCGTCAGATGGCGCCCCGCCGCGGCGCCGGCGAGGTCGCCGAAGATGCGCCCGGTAGCGGCGCCGCCGCCAACCAGCACCGGATTGATGACGATGCCGCGGGAGCGGGCCAGCGCCGCGATCTCGGGGTACTGCGGCTCGTCGTAGTCCAGGTGGGGCGGGGCGTCGCCGACCAGAAACACGACCCTCAGCGTGTCGGCGTCCTCGGACCAGCTCGAGCGGGTCACGGTCTCGTGAAGAGCCTGGTTGACCGCCTCGGGGGCGTCCCCGCCGCCGTCGGCGCGCAGCTCCTTGAGGGCCTGATACATCGCGTCTAAGTCCTCGCTCAGGTCGAAATGGCGGGTGACGTAGGCGTCCCCGCGGTCGCGGTAGGCCAGCAGGCACACGCGCAACCGCGGGCGTGCCTCGGCCCGGGCGATCTCGTTGGCGATGAACCAGATCTTTTCCTTCGCCGTCTCGATCATCGAGCTCATCGAGCCAGTGGTATCGAGCGCGAAGCAGGCATCGACCGCCCGATACGGGACCGCCGCGGCGGCCAGCGAAAGGAACAGCAGAAGACCGCAACCGAACCGACGCATCGTTGGACTCCTTTGGGTAATCCGTGGAGCGGTCAGCGTGACCGATCGCGGTGGCGCCGAGGTGGCACGGATCGGACCACCGGCGGGCCGCCGCATAGGTGCGCGGCACTGCCGGGCTCGCCGCCGGTCGGTTCCGGCCGCAGCGCGCGCCGGTAGTCGGCGGCGAGCCGGCTCAGGCGCTCGAGCCGCTGCTGGGCGTGGACCAGTTCGGCCTCGTCGCAGCGGTAAAGCAGCGCCGCGATCCGGCACACGCAGCGTTCGAACTCGGTCTCGTCCATACCTTATGATTCCGCTGCGATCGATCAGAACCTGAGAACGATGCTGTACCTGACCCTGAAACAAATCCACATTGTCTGCGCCGTGCTGAGCATCCTCGGCTTCGGGGTGCGCGGCATCGGCTGGATCGGGCGCCGGGCCTGGGTGGAGCGCCGCTGGGTCAAGGTCGTGCCGCACCTGGTCGACACGCTGTTTCTGGCCAGCGGCGTGGCGCTGGCGGTGCTCGCGCGGTTCGACCCGCTGGAGCATTCCTGGCTCGCGGCCAAGCTGGTCGGCCTGGTGGTCTACGTGCTGCTGGGGATGAGCGCATCGCGCGCGGCCGACGCCCGGGTGCGGTTGGGGGCGTGGGTCGCGGCGCTGGCGGTGTTCGCCTACCTGGTCAGCGTCGCGCTGGGCAAGACCCCGCTCGGCTTCCTGGCTCGGCTCTGATCGTGCCGGAGCTGCCCGACATCTCGCTCTACGTCGAGCACCTGGCCAGCCGCATCCAGGGGCTGCGGCTCGATCGCGTGCGCCTGCGCAGCGCGTTCGTGCTGCGCACGGTCGATCCGGAGCCGGCCGCGTTTGAGGGGCTCATGGTGCGCCGGGTCGGCCACCAGGCCAAGCGCATCGTGCTTGGTTTCGAGCGCGGGCTTTGCTGCGCGATCCACCTGATGATCGCCGGCAGACTCCACTGGCGCGATCCGGGCGCCGCGATCCCGGGGCGCAACGGGCTGGCGGCCTGGGATTTCGAATCCGGCACGCTGGTGCTGACCGAGGCGAGCAAGAAGAAGCGCGCGGCGATTCATCTGGTGAAAGGAGACGCGGCGCTGGCCGCGCTCGACCGCGGCGGGCTCGATCCGCTGACGATCGACCTCGATACCTTTCGGGCGCGCCTGGCAGCGGAAAACCACACCCTGAAGCGCGCGCTGACCGACCAGCGCCTGCTGGCCGGGATCGGCAACGCCTATTCGGACGAGATCCTGTTCGCGGCCGGGCTGTCGCCGTTCAAGCGGACCGCTGACCTGAGCCCCGCGGAGTGGGAGCGGCTGCACCGCGCGTGCCGCAAAACCCTCGAGGTCTGGATCGAGCGCCTGCGAGAGCAAACGGGGGACGAATTTCCGCGCAAGGTGACCGCGTTCCGCCCTGAGATGGCGGTGCACGGCCGCTACCGGCAGCCGTGCCCGGTCTGCGGCGCGCCGGTGCAGCGCATCGTCTACGCCGAGAACGAGGCCAACTACTGCGCTCGCTGCCAGACCGGCGGCCGGCTGCTGGCCGACCGCGCGCTGTCGCGCCTGTTGAAGGCAAGCTGGCCCAAGACCATCGACGAGCTCGAATGAGTGGGGCTCAACCGCCGGCCGCGGCGCGCTGCGCGGCAGCAAAGGCCTCGGCCGCGCGCCATACCCGCATCAGGTTGCCGCCGAGAATCTGCTCGATCGCCCCGCGCTCGTAGCCGGCCGCGCGCAGCGCCTGGATCAGCGCCGGGTACGTCGATACGTCCTTGAGACCCTCCGGCAGCGAGTCGCCGACGCCGTCGAAATCGGACCCCAACCCGAGATGCTCGATTCCGACCAGGTCGCGCACGTGGTCGATGTGGGCGACCACGTCGGCGATCTTGGCGAACGGAAACGGGTGCTCGGCGCGGTAGTCCTTGGCGAAGGCATCGACCACCGGATGGTCACCGTCCTCGATGCCGCGCTCGGCCTTGAACGCGTCCCGTGCCTGGTCGAACGCGTCGTACCACGCGTTGGCCTCCTCGGTCAGAAAACTGGAGCCGAAGTTGATCTGGAGCACGCCGCCCCTGGCAGCCAGTTGGCGGATCAGCTCGTCGCTCATGTTGCGCTCCCAGCCGGGGGTGAAGTGACGCGCGGAGGAGTGCGACGCGATCACCGGCACCGCGCTCGCCTCGATCGCCTGCGCCGCCGCAGCGTCGGACAGGTGGGAGACGTCGATCAGGATCCCGAGCCGGTTCATCTCGGCGATCGCCTGGCGGCCGAACGGACTCACGCCGCCCCATTGGCGGTTTGAGTCATACGATGAGTCGCTCAGGTGGTTGGACTTCGAATGCGCCAGCGTGATGTAGCGGATCCCGCGGTCGTAGAAGAACTGGAGGTTGGCGAGCTTGCCCTCCAGCGGGGTGCCGTTTTCCATCCCCAGCGCCAGCGCGATCCGGCCGGCGGCGACCGCGCGCACGACCGCCTGGGTATCCGGCGCCAGCACGAACGCCTCGGGGGCGCGTGCGGCCAGCGCCTCGACCTGGTCGATCAGGGTATTGGCCAGTTGCCAGCCGCCCCCGGCCTGCTCGTGCTCGGCCGGCACGTAGATCGACATGAACGCCACGTCGAGCCCCCCCGCGCGGGCGCGCGGCAGGTCGAAATCGCCTCCCTCGGTGGCGCGGGTCACGTCGACCCAGCCCTCGTGGAGCCGGTACGGCACGTCGATATGGGTGTCGACGATCAGGCTGACCTTGGCGATTCCGGCAGCCTCGTCGCCCGGTTGCGCGCCCACGGGTGCGGCCAGGAGCAGTGCCCCGAACGCCGCTGCGGAGCGGGCGATCGAGTGAGCGGTGCGAGTCATCGAGTGGTCCACGGCGGCCTCCGAAAGATCAGGCCGGCGGACCTTAGCACGGCCGCCGGGCGGGGTAAAAATTTCGCGCGCCTGGCCCTTGAAAAAAACCGGCTCGGACCCATTTTTGTGATCGCGGTAGCCGAATTCGGGACCGCAGGGTCGCAGGCCCGGTGGGGCCGGCGATTTGAACCCAAACTATTGCTTCTATGGAGGATAGTGATGACCACTTTCGACTTTTCACCCCTGTACCGCTCCGCGATTGGCTTCGAGAGCCTGGCCAATCTGTTGAGCAATGCCACCCGGCTGGATCAGAGCGCGGGCTTTCCGCCCTACAACATCGAAGCCACGGGTGAGGACCAATACCGGATCACGATGGCGGTCGCGGGCTTGAGCCCGGAAGACATCGAGATCACCAGCGAGCAGGGCCGGCTGACCGTGGTCGGCAACCGCGAGCGGCCCGAAGAGGACCGCCAGTACCTGTATCGCGGGATTGCGCAGCGCTCCTTCGAGCGCCGGTTCCAACTGGCCGACCACGTTCGCGTGACCGGCGCCAAGCTGGAAAACGGGCTGCTGCACATCGACCTGGTGCGCGAGTTGCCGGAAGCGATGAAGCCGCAGCGCATCGAGATCGAGGGGGCCAAGGGCCACCTGATCGAGAGCAAGAACAAAGGTGGCAAGAAAGCCGCCTGACCCGGAAACGGGCATGCGAAAAGGGCGCCTTCGGGCGCCCTTTTTTTTGCGTCCCCAAAGCGGCTTCCAATCCCCAATTGAAATCCACCCGGAATAAGTGATTGATTCTAAAAATGAGTTTATTCACACTGGGATTTGGTCGGTTACAGCTTTATGAACGCCCCAGGCCGCACCGCTAAGCCCGTCGCGATATGCTCGCTAAGTCATTGATTTGTGGAACAATTGGCAATTGGTTAAAAATTGCACAAAGCGCAGGACCCCGAGCAGCGACGTAAAACCGACACCCCCGCCGACCAGGCTATACACATACTTATCCACAGATTCTGTGGACAAATCCGGAAACCCCTTTGGCGCGTAGGGCTTAGCCGGACTTTGTAAGGTTTCGATCCAGCAAAGTGCGCTAAGTATGACTAACGGCACGGGTACCGGTCGGGACTGGCATCGGTTTCACGATCGGCCGCCACGCGACGGGCTCGGGCACAATCGGGCAGACCGGATTTCGCACTTGACCTCGGGGCGCCCGCGCGGTTTGATTAAAGCTCTATCCAAGCCAGTGACCAGCCGATGACCGAGCATCCGGGCGTGCACGAACTGATTGCGAAGCTCAAGCGCGAGCTGGAGGAGATCGGCGACGGCGATCCGGGCAAGAGCGAGGAGCTGAGCGCGCTGGTGGAGACCATCGAGGACCGCCTCGAGGCGCATCTCGAAGAAGACCACCAGCACGAGCTGCTCGACGAGCTCAACGAGGAGGTGGTCAATTTCGAGACCGAGCACCCCGAGTTCGCCGGCACCATCCGCAACCTGATCAACATGCTCTCCAACCTGGGGCTGTGAGGCCCGCATGCCCGTGGACACCTACCAGATCGTTTTTCGGGGCCGGGTGGTGGCCGGCACCGACGTGGCCGAGGTGAAGGCCAACCTGGCGCGGCTGTTCAAGATCGATCCGGCCCGGGTGGATCAGTTGTTCGCCGGCGGGCGCAAGGTGCTGAAACAGGGCCTGGACCGTAAGGAGGCCGACCGCTACCGCGCGGTGCTGCGCCAGGCCGGGGCGATGGTCTCGGTGGTCAGCGCCGAGGCGCGCAGCGCTGCGGTGGAGGAGCCCGCGGAGGAGGCGCCGCCGAAACCCGCGGCGCCCGCAGCGCCCGGCCGGCGGGCGGTGTTCCAGGTAGACGACCCGGCGGCATCCGAGGAGCAC
>JBFJNB010000214.1:0-5348 GCA_041633655.1 Lysobacterales bacterium
CGACGTTGACCGTCTTGGATCTGCCGGTGCTGGCAGGCACTCGCAATTCGCTGACGTGGCGCCGCTTCAGCGTGACCTTGGACGGCCCGACGATGTCCTTGTCCCGCTTGCCGTGGGAGTGGCGGAGAAACTTGAGCAACTGCATCTTGTCCTTGTTGGAGATGCTCTCATCGGGATTGTCGAACTCCATCCCGGCCTCGCTCAGCTGCTCGATCAGGCGATCGACCGGGATCCCGACGACGCCGGCCAGTTGTCTTACGGTTACTTCCGACATCTCAGGCGCCCTCCGCTTCGTTGTTCCGCTCGGCTTCGAACCACGGCGCCCTCGCCGCCATGATCAGCGCCGCGGCGTGTTCCTCGTCGAGCCCGTCGATCTCGACGATCTCGTCGACCGCGCACTCGGCCAGGTCCTCCTGGGTGATGACCCCACGAGCGGCGAGTTCGAATCCCAGCGCCTCGGTCATCCCCTCCAACGCCAGCAGGTCCTCGGCCGGGCGGTTGTTGTCGAGCTTCTCCTCGACCGCGATCAACTGGGTCAACAGCGCGTCGCGGGCGCGCGAGCGTAGCTCTTCGACGATTTCCTCGTCGAACTCCTCGATCTCCAGCAGCTCCGAGGCCGGCACGTAGGCCACCTCCTCGACCGAGGCGAAGCCCTCCTGAACCAGGATCGCCGCGATTTCGTCGTCGACGTCGAGCTTGCGCACGAACATCTCGCGCGTCTCGGCGGCTTCCTCGTCGGTCTTGCGCTCGGCCTGTTCTTCGTTCATCACGTTCAACTGCCAGCCGGTCAGCTCGCTGGCCAGGCGCACGTTCTGGCCGCCTCGGCCGATCGCCTGCGACAGCTTTTCCTCCTCGACCGCGATGTCGATGGAGCGACGGTCCTCGTCGACGATGATCGACAGCACTTCCGCCGGGGCCATCGCGTTGATCACGTACTGGGCCGGGTTTTCATCCCACAGAATGATGTCGATGCGCTCACCCGAGAGCTCATTGGAAACCGCCTGGACCCTCGACCCGCGCATCCCGACGCAGGCGCCGATCGGATCGGTGCGCGGATCGTTGGACTTGACCGCGATCTTGGCACGCATCCCCGGATCGCGCGCGCCGTTCATCACGTCGATCAGGCCCTGACCGATTTCGGGCACCTCGAGCTTGAACAGCTCGATCAGGAATTCGGGAGAGGTGCGGGTGATGAACAACTGCGGGCCGCGCGGCTCGGAGCGGACCTCGTACAGCAGCCCGCGGATGCGATCGCCCGGGCGCACCGATTCGCGCGGAATGGTCTTTTCGCGCGGGATGAAAGCCTCGGCGTTGGAGCCCAGATCGAGGTAGACGTTGCCGCGCTCGACCCGCTTCACGACCCCGCTGACCAGCTCGCCGACGCGGCCCTCGTAGGCCTCGACCACCTGTGCCCGCTCGGCTTCGCGGACCCGCTGCACGATGACCTGCTTGGCCGCCTGCGCCGCGATCCGGCCGAACTCGGGGTTTTCCATCGGCTCCTCGATGAAATCCCCGGGCTGGATATCGGGCACCTGCTCGCGAGCATCGTCCAGCATGATCTGGCGCGCGGGCTCTTCGAACAGCTCCGGATCATCGATGACTTCCCAGCGGCGGAAGGTCTCGTAGTCCCCGGTCTCGCGGTCGATCGAGACCCGGCATTCGATGTCGTCCATCCGGCGCTTCTTCGCCGCCGAGGCGAGCGCCGCCTCGATCGCCCCGAAGATGACCTCTTTTTCGACGCCTTTTTCGTTGGCCACCGCGTCGGCGACCAGCAGGATTTCTTTACTCATCGCTGATTCCTCAAAACTCAGCCACCAGGTTGGCCTTGACCACATTGCCGTGGGCGATGCTGACGGCCTCCCCGTCGACGTCGAGCACGATTTCGTCTTCGCGCACCGCGCTGATCCGGCCCTTGAACCTGCGCCGCCTGTCCACCGGTACCGAGACCGTGACCCGGGCCTGGTGGCCGGTGAAGCGCTCGAACTGGGCCGGCGTGAACAGCGGGCGATCGAGACCGGGCGAGGAAACCTCCAGCCGGTAATGCCCCGGAATCGGGTCCTCGACGTCGAGCAGCGCACTGACCTCGCGGCTGACCCGTGCGCAGTCGTCGACCGTGACCCCGCCCTCGGGCCGGTCGATGTACAGCCGCAGCAGCGCATCGCCGCGTTGCGGCTGGTACTGCGCACCAACGAACTCGTAGCCCAGATCCTCGATCAGGGGCTTAAGCAGGTCTTCCAGTTGTCGCTGTCTCGTCATCTATGTTTCCGACACAAAAAATGGGCCTGCGGCCCATTTCCCAATGCAGCGGCATCGGCCCGCTGCTGCCCGAACCCCTCGGTTCGGCTCACCGCGGCTGCTTATCGACAGCCGCTGGTCATCTCACTCGTCCATCGCCAGTTTCCTTGGGCCATCCTACCGGAACGAAAAGGGCCTCACGCGGAGGCCCTAACGATATTCGTTGGTAGCGGGGGCAGGATTCGAACCTGCGACCTTCGGGTTATGAGCCCGACGAGCTGCCAGACTGCTCCACCCCGCATCAGCCGGACGCGAAGTATATATGGTCTGAACCGGGCTTTTCAAGCGGGTTCCAGAGGACAGTCGACAGAAGACAGACGACAGTGAAAGACCGCGAACCGTCTCTCGCTACTTTCTTCTGTCCTCTGTCCTCAGAACGCTGCAGCGCAGACGGCAATCAGCGGCCCGGGAAACACCCCGAGCACCAGCTGCAGCACCCCGTTGGCGCTCAAGACCGCGCTCAAGTCCGCCGGCGGACGCAGCGGCTCGTCGGTCTCCGCCTCGTCCATGTACATCAGCTTGATCACCCTCAGGTAATAGAACGCGCCGATGACCGCGAACAGCACCGCGACCACCGCCAGCCACACCAGGTCGGCGCCGACCGCGGCCTTGACCACCTGCAGTTTGGCGAAGAAGCCGACGAACGGCGGAAACCCGGCCAGCGAGCCCATCAGCATCAGCATGATCAGCGCGAACCACGGGCTGCGCTGATTCAAGCCCTTGAAATCGTTCAGTTCCTCGGCCTCGAAACCGGCGCGCGACAAGAGGATGATGACCCCGAACGCGCCGGCGGCCATCAGCGCGTAGACGATCGCGTAAAAAAGCGCCGCCCGGTAGCCGTCCGCGGTGCCTGCCAGCACGCCGAGCAGCAGAAAACCGACGTGCGAGATGGTCGAGTAGGCGAGCATCCGCTTGATGTTGGACTGCGCGATCGCGACCACGTTACCCACGCCCAACGACAGCACCGCGAGCACGATCAGCATCGACTGCCAGTGGGGGTGGAAGCCGCCCAGACCCTGATCGAGCAGCCGCAGCGCCAGCGCCAGCGCGGCCAGCTTCGGGGCCGAGCCGATGAACAGGGTCACCGCGGTCGGCGAGCCCTGGTAGACATCCGGAACCCACATGTGGAACGGCACCGCGCCGAACTTGAATGCGATCCCGACCACCGCGAAGGTGAGCCCGAACACCAGCACCAGGTCGTCGCTGGCGGCCGCGTTGATCGCGCTCGCGATCTCGCTCAAGTCCAGGCTGCCGGTCGCCCCGTAGATCATCGACATCCCATAGAGCAGCATCCCGGAGGCCAGCGCCCCGAGCACGAAGTACTTCATCGCCGCCTCGCAGGCGAGCCGGGAGTCTCGGTCCAGCGCCACCAGCGCGTAGGTCGACAGCGCCAGGAGTTCCAGCCCCAGGTACAGGCTGAGCATGCTGGCCGCCGAGATCATCACCATCATCCCCAGCATGCCGGTCAGGCACAGCACGTAGAATTCGCCCCGGAACAGGTTGCGATCGCGCAGATACCCCTTGGAGTAGACGAACACCAGACCCAGGACCAGGTACACGAACAGCTTCAGCACGTCGCCCAACTGGTCGCGCACGAAAGTGCCGCTCAGCAGCAGCCGGGTGTCGATGACCTCGTCGCCGCCGTGCGCCCGCAGCGTCGCGATCGCGGCGAACACCAGCGTAGCCAGCGACAGCAGGTGGATGAATCCGCGCCGCGCGGGGGTGACGTACAGATCGACGACCAGGATCACGCAGGTCATCGTCAGCACCAGGATCTCGGGCAGCAGCGCGCTCAGTTGGGACGTGTCAAATGGCATATTCAGCCCGTAGGTCGCATGAGTTGCCGGAATTGTCGGCGGATTCCACGAGCGCAGATTGGCCGATCGCCTGCCGAGGGATAGCCAAAGCTATCGCTCAAGGGGGATCGGGCTAGATACGCCGTGCAATCCGGCGACAAACCGGCAACGTCGAGGTTTGGACATTCGGCTTTTGAGGAGTTATTCACGCAAGTCATTGACTTTAATCAGCAAACAAAAAACACCCAGTGGAACTCATGCGACCTACGGGCTACAGTTTCGATTGGGCGATATGGGCCAGCAGGTGGTCCACCGAGGCATGCATCAGATCGATCAGCGGCTGCGGCCAGACCCCGACCCCGAGCACCGCGACGGCCAGCGCCCCCAGGGTGATCGCCTCCCGCGGCTTGAGGTCCTTGAGCGCCTGGACCTGCTCGTTGGCCACCGCGCCGAAGATCACCCGCTTGATCAGCCACAGCGAATACGCCGCACCCAGGACCAGCGTGGTCCCGGCCAGCGCGGCGAACCAGAAATTGGCCTGGAAGCTGGCCAGGATCACCATGAACTCGCCGACGAAGCCCGAGGTTCCCGGCAACCCGGAGTTGGCCATCGCGAACAGCACCATGAACGTTGCGAACCAGGGCATCGTGTTGACGACGCCGCCGTAGTCGGCGATCTGGCGCGAATGGACCCGGTCGTACATGACCCCGACGCAGAAGAACAGCGCCGCCGAGATGAACCCGTGCGAGACCATCTGCACGATCGCACCCTCGACCCCGAGCGCGGCTCCACCCGGATCGTCGGCGCGCAGGAAGATCCCGAACGCGATGAACAGGCCCAAGGTCACGAAGCCCATGTGCGAGATCGACGAGTAGGCGATCAGCTTCTTCATGTCCTGCTGCACCAGGGCCACGAACCCGATATAGACCACCGCGATCAACGACAGCGCGATCAACAGCCACCCCAGTTCGGCGCTGGCGTCCGGGGCGATCGGCAGCGAAAACCTCAAGAATCCGTAGCCGCCAATCTTCAACAGAATCGCGGCCAGAATCACCGAGCCGCCGGTCGGTGCCTCCACGTGCGCGTCCGGCAGCCAGGTGTGCACCGGGAACATCGGGATCTTGACCGCGAACGCGAGCCCGAAGGCGCCGAAGATCCAAAGCTGTTCGGTCAGGGTCAGCTCCAGCGCGTGCATATCCAGCACCGCGGCCGAACCGCCGCCGGTGAGATACAGGTAGATCAGCGCGACCAGCATCA
>JBFJNB010000215.1:0-5302 GCA_041633655.1 Lysobacterales bacterium
GGCCGTTGGCGCCGAGCAGATCCTTGCGCTCCATCCCCGGCCCGCGGGGCCGGGCGCCGACCAGCAGCGCCAGGTCGGCATCACGGAACGCAACCTCGGCCTGATCGGTGGCGACCACGCCGGCCAGCAGCGGCAGGGCGCAGTCGTTGAGTTCCATGACCACCCCGTTCAGGGCGTCCATCGCCGGCGGTATTTCCAGCAGTTGCAGAATCACCGGTTGCTTCGGCCCCAGCATGTCGCCGGCGGCGATGCGAAAACACAGTTGGTAGCCGATCTGGCCGGCGGCGCCGGTGATGGCGACGCGAACGGGTTGTTTCATGCCTTGACTCCTTGGGCTGACCGGATTGCGGTTACACTACCCCCCGGCCGGGGCCGGTTATCTTACCGCTTCGATGCCGCCGTTGTAAGCCGCCGAAACCAGGAACTTCGCGATGAAAATGCTGGCTTCAATCATGCTGCTGGGGGTGTGTATGGTCAGTCACGGCGCCGACCGGATTACCGGACAACCGTTCGCGACCCGCTCGGAGGTGATCGCCAGCAACGGGATGGCGGCCACCAGCCACCCGCTGGCGACGCAAGTGGCGCTGGAGGTGCTCAAGAGCGGCGGCAACGCGATCGATGCCGCGATCGCGGCCAACGCGATGCTGGGCCTGGTGGAACCGACCGGCAACGGCATCGGCGGGGACCTGTTCGCGATCGTCTGGCACGCCGAGACCGGGAAACTCCATGGTCTCAACGGCAGCGGGCGCTCTCCCAAGGCGCTGACCAGGGAGTGGTTCGTCGAGCACGGCCACGACTCGATCCCCCCGCACGGCCCGCTGCCGGTGTCGGTGCCGGGCTGCGTGGACGGCTGGTTCATGCTCCACGAGCGGTTCGGGGAAAAGCCCATCCCCGAGCTGCTGGCGCCGGCCATTCGGTACGCCCGCGAGGGCCACCCGGTGGCTGAGACGATCGCGCATTACTGGAACCGCGCGGTCCCGGTGCTGCGCTCCTTCCCGGGCTTTGTCGAGCAGTTTACGATCGACGGCCGCGCCCCGCGCAAGGGCGAGATCTGGAAGAACCCGAATCTGGCCAACACGCTGGAAGCGATCGCCGAGGGCGGGCGCGATGCGTTCTATGCCGGCGAGATCGCGCGCACGATCGGGCGCTACATGCTCGATCAGGGCGGTTTTCTGTCCGTCGACGACCTGGCCGAGCACCGCGGCGAATGGGTCGACCCGGTGTCCTCCAGTTACCGCGGCTACGACGTCTGGGAGCTGCCGCCCAACGGCCAGGGCATCGCCGCGCTGCAGATCCTGAACATCCTCGAAGGCTTCGATCTGGCCAGCCACGGCTTCGGCAGCCCCGATCACGTGCACCTGTTCGTGGAAGCCAAGAAACTCGCGTTCGAGGATCGCGCCCGATACTACGCTGACCCCGAATTCGCCGACGTGCCGGTAGAGCGGCTGATCTCCAAAGACTACGCCGCCGAGCGCCGCGCGCTGATCAACCCCGAGCGGGCCGCGCGCAGCGTCCCGCCCGGCAACCCGGCCATCGACGCGGGCGACACGATCTACCTGACCGTGGCCGATCGCGCCGGCAACATGGTCTCGCTGATCCAGAGCAACTACCGCGGGATGGGCTCGGGCATGACCCCGCCCGGGCTGGGCTTCATCCTGCAGGACCGCGGCGAGATGTTCGACCTCGAACCGGGCCGCCCCAACACCTACGCGCCGGGCAAGCGCCCGTTCCACACCATCATCCCGGCGTTCGTGACCAAGGACGGCAAGCCGTGGCTCAGCTTCGGGGTCATGGGCGGGGCCATGCAGCCGCAGGGACACGCGCAGATCCTGATCAACCTGATCGACTTCGGGATGAACCTGCAGGAAGCCGGCGACGCCCCGCGGATCCATCACCACGGCTCCTCCGAGCCGACCGGCGAGCGCATGGACTCGGGCGGCGAGGTCAACCTGGAAAGCGGGTTTGCGCCCGCGACCGTGCGCGAACTGATGCGTCGCGGCCACCGGGTCAGCCACGCGATCGGCCCGTACGGCGGCTACCAGGCGATCCTGCGCGATCCCGAAACCGGGGTCTACTACGGCGCCTCCGAGTCGCGCAAGGACGGCCACGCGGCCGGATACTGAGCGCGCCAACGGCAATCCTGGAGCCGCTCATGAGCCCTCCCGAAATCCTGCTCGTCTACGACCGCCAGTGTCCGGCGTGCGACGCGTTCTGCCGGATGGTCCGGATCCGGGAAACGGTCGGGGAGCTTCGGATCGTCGACGCGCGCGAGCCCAGCCAGATCCGGGACGAGATCACCGATCTCGGACTGGACATCGACCAGGGCATGGTGCTGAAGCTAGACGAGGTGATCTATTACGGCGCCGACGCGATGCATGCGCTGGCGCTGATCGGCTCGCGCAGCGGCGTATTCAACCGCCTCAATTACTGGATCTTCCGCTCCCGCCGCCGCGCGCGGCTGCTGTACCCGGTCCTGCGAAGCCTGCGCAACCTGCTGCTCAAGGTGCTGCGCCGCACCAAGATCAACAACCTCGGCACGCCCGGCAACGACCGGTTCTGATCGCGACTGTATCCGGGCGGCTACAGAATTCCGCCGAACTTGAGACCGGCGGCGGCAGCCGCGATCAGCAGGGTCAGGATCACGAACCACTTGACCACCGGTGAACCACGGCGCGCCGGCGCGGCCGTGCTTGGCGGCGGCTTGGTAGTCGCACCCGCGGGTTTCTTGGCGACCTTGCGCGCGGCTTCCGCGCCGGGGCTCTGCAGCAAGAACCGGACCGTATCCAGCATCAGTTCGTCGCCCGGGTTGAGCTTCGCGCGGCGCACCTTGTTGCCGTTGACGAAGGTCCCGTTGGCCGAGCCCATGTCCTCGACGTACAAACCCTCGGCGGTCAGCTCGATGCGCGCGTGGTGCCGGGAGATCTCCTCCAGCGGCAGGCAGATGTCGCAATCGCTGTGGCGCCCGATCACCGCGGACCCATGAACCGGGTAGACCTTGCCGAAAGTCTTGCCCGAAACGCCGCGCAGCGTGAACGTCGGGATCGCCGCGCGCACCCGCGTCTGGCCCGCGTCCAGCGCCGCTGCACGCGGCGCCGGCCGCTGCTTGGGGCCGAGCGGGTTTTCACCAACTACCTGGCACTGCACGTTGGCGAACAGCAGCGCGTCGCCGGCCTTGACCGGGGTGCGGGCCGCGACCAGCTGGCCGTTCACCCGGGTGATGTTGGTCGCATCGCGCACTCCGATCAGCACGCCGCGCTCGGACACGTTGATGATCGCGTGCTGCTCGGCGATTCCGTTGACTTTCAGCACGATATCGGCTCGGTCGGAACTGCCGACGGAGTTGTCGCCCGGCCTCAGCTCGGCTTGTTCGCGCTCGCCGTTCGGGAAGACCAGTTTCATCCGCATCCCCATTTCATCAGTGTCCTGTCTGGGTAATTCATTGATTATCAGCGTACCGCACAAGGTCTGGGGCAAGGCGCGGTTCGCCGGCACGTCTTGGAATTGGCGTTCCTGCGCGCTCTGATAGCCAACGAATTACCCAGACAGGACACTACCCTGAGTTTAACCAACCGGGGGATACGATGCTATGGCTCGAGCGGACTTGGGTATGCGGGCTAAAGCTCCCGGATCAGGCGGATGCCCACCGTGGTGTACGCTCGGTCCTCGTCGAAGCTGCCGCCGAGGGTGGCCAGCTCGGTGCCGGAGCCGGACCCGTCCAGCCACGCGCTGCCCATGACGCCGCGCTCGCGGCAGTCCCCGTTTCGGCTCTGCTTCTTGCAGTCGGCGATCCACTCGCGCACGTTGCCGACGACGTCGAACGTGCCCGCGGCGCTGCCGGTGAAGCTCGCCACTGGCGCGGTGAAGCTGAAACCATCGTCGCAGCCAAAGGTGTCGCGGCCGGACTCCTCGCGCGCCAGCGCCGCGTCGCCCAGATTGGCCTGGCAAGCCGACGCGGTGCCGCGGTCGACCAGCGCCAGCCATTCCGCCTCGCTCGGCAGCCGGTAGCGCTGGCCGGTCTGTTCGCTGAGCCAGCGCGCCAGCGCGTCCGCGTCACGCCAGGTAACGCAGACCACCGGATGGGTCTCGGTCTGGGCGAAGCCGGGATTCGACCAGGTGCGCTTGCGCGACGAGCGCCAGAACGACTCCAGGTGGCGGCAGGCCGGCCGGCGCTCTTCGGCGTCCCCGGCGGCGGCCATGAACCGGCGAAACAGCCCGAGCGTAATTTCGGTCGTCGACACGGCCAGGCTGCGGCCGGCCAGCTCGAGGGCCACCATTTCCGGGCCGGTCCCGCCGTCGCGGAGCGCATCGGAGAGGATCTGCGGTCCCTCGGGTACCGGGTTCAGTACCTCGTCCAGCGCCGCCTGGGCGCGCGCATCCCCGGGTCGAAACGCCAGCGCCTCCCGGTAGGCCTGCTCGGCCCGGGCCGCGGCACCCTGCGCCTGGGCGTCGCGTGCGGCCTCCATCGCGACCTCATAACCGAGGCTGTCGATGCTGGCCAGATCGGCGCCAAAACTGTCCATCAGCGCGTGCTTCTGGGCCACCTCGGTCCCGCGGCGCTGGTACACGCGCGCCAGGTCGTAGCGTCCGTCGCGGATCCGCGCCCGACCCATCGAAACGTAGCGCAGCACGATCCGCCCCAAACCGTCACGGGCCTGGATGTTGTTCGGATCCATCGACAGCACGGTCTCGAACTTCTCGAGCGCGTTGTCGCCCTCCGGGGTCGTCAACTCCTCGTTCGCGAGGTTGCGATTGGCGCCGGCCACCAGTTCGAGGATGCGCTCGCGGAACTGGCGCGCCATCGTATCCTCGACCTGCGCGGTCCCGCCGACCACCTGGCCGTTTTCGAGATCCACCAGCGCCGGATCGTCGGGTTCGAATGAAGCCACCACGGCCGGCGCGTCGTCGCCGGCGGCGGGTCCGGCATCGGCGATCGGATCCACGCTCGGCTCGCCCCCCGGCGGCGATTCGGCGGTCGGACCCGGATCGGTCGGCAGCGGCTCGGTCGCAGCGACGGGTTCCGGCTCATCCACCCCGATCGGGAGGGGCCGCGTCCCGGGCCACAGAGCCCAGGCCAGAAAGGCCACCGCAAACACCGCCAGGCCCCAGGCAAGCCAGCGCCTGGCCCCGGAGCGCGCGATCGCGTCGGCGAGCCAGGTCCCGGTCCACTTCAACGCAGGCGCGAGTCCCGACAGCCAGTCGCGCGGCCCGCGCCCGAAGGCCAGCCTCAGCCACCGCATTAACGACCGCGCCCAGCTGTTTGCGCTGTACCAGCAAAGCGACAGCGAGAGCGATTTCGACGGCA
>JBFJNB010000216.1:0-5280 GCA_041633655.1 Lysobacterales bacterium
GGCGATCGGCAGCTTTCGCGGCGACTCAGCGTTTTACACGTGGCTGTACCGGATCGCGATCAACACGGCCAAAAACCACCTGGTCGCACAGTCGCGGCGGCCGCCGCTTTCGGACGTCGAAGTCGGAGATGCGGAACAATTTGACGCTGACACCAGACTAAAGGATCGTGACACGCCGGAAAACGAGCTGCTCAAGGACGAGATCGAAAGGACAGTATTCGAGGCCATTGCCGAGTTGCCGGAAGACCTGCGAACCGCGATCACGTTGCGGGAGATGGAAGGCATGAGCTACGAGGAGATCGCCGCCACGATGGAATGCCCGATCGGCACGGTGAGATCCCGGATTTTTCGCGCCCGAGAAGCGATAGACAAAAAATTGCGACCGCTGATAGACGAAACAGAGGCTTGAGAGTTCCATGGCCGACAAACACGGTGAGGCATTGTGTCGATTGATGGACGGCGAGCTGAGTGAGACCGAAACTCGGTTTCTGCTCAGCCGGCTGGGCCACGACTCCGAACTGAACGCGCGCTGGCAGCGCTACCACCTAGCGCGCTCCGCGGTGCGCGGGGACTTGAAACCGAATCTGAACGGCTTCGCCGCACGGGTCGCACAGGCGCTGGACGGCGAAGCGCCGGGGCGCCGATCGATCGCACTGAACCGCGTCGGTTGGCTCAAGCCGGTCGGCGGCTTGGCGGTGGCGGCGAGCGTTGCGCTGATCGTGTTCAACGTCTGGCGCCAGCCACCAATCGAAAGCGAACCGCCGCTGCCGGAGGTCAACGCGCTGGCCGGAACCTCGTCGGTGGAGCGCGGTTTCGTGCCGGTGGCGACGCGCGCCTCGGCCGGCCAGTCGGCCCCGCTGCGTTGGGATCCGCGGCTGCAGGACTACCTGATCCGCCACAGCGAAGTCAGCGCGCCGCGGCGTGGCCAGGGGCTGGTGCCGCCGTACTGGTATTTGGTCAGCGAACCGGTCACCGTCGTCGTGTCCGAGCCGGAGCCCGAAGCCGCTCCCCAGACCGCGGAAGACTGAGCAATGCGCCGGGCGTGGCAGCCGTCGATCGCCCGAGTTGCGGGCGGGTTGGTGCTGCTGGCCGCCGCCAGCGCGGCGATCGCGGCCGACGCGGAGGAAATCCGCGGCTGGCTGGACCGCATGGCGATGGCGGTCAACAACCTGAACTATCGCGGCACCCTGGTCTACCTGCGCGGCGGCCAGGTGGACGCGCTGCGGATCTACCACCGGGTCGATCAGGATGGCATGCGCGAGCGCCTGGTCGCGCTCAACGGTGCCCACCGGGAAGTGTTGCGCGACAACCAATCGGTCCGCTGTATCTTCGCCGACAGCCAGTCCATCGTCGTCGACACCCGGATTGCCGAGCGCCTGTTTCCGGTAATTCCGCCCGATTCGGCGGCGCTGCTCGGGGGTCGCTACCAGGCCAGTCTGGACGGCAGCGAGCGGATCGCCGAGCACGAGGCTCAGATCGTAAGCATTCTGCCGCGCGACGGTTTCCGCTACGGCTACCGGCTGTGGTTGGAGCGTGACACGGCGATGCTGTTGAAGTCCAACCTGCTCGACGACCGCGGTGACCCGCTGGAGCAGTTGATGTTCACCGAAATCGAGATCGGAGGCTCGATCTCGGATCGCGAGCTCGCCCCCGACCTTCCCGGGGACCGCTACGTCCAGGTCGAGATTCCCCGCGGCGGCGACCCGGCCGAGGGCGCCCCCGAAGTGATCCACTGGCAGGTGGTCGACGTGCCCGAGGGATTCACGCTTTCCAGCCACACCCACGGCGACCGGCACACGCTGGAGCACATGGTGTTCAGTGACGGGCTGGCGTCGGTCTCGGTTTACGTGGAGCCCGCGCGAGAAAATGAGCCCGGGTTATCGGGGTACTCGCGGGTTGGCGCGGTCAGTATGTTCGGGCGCCGGGTGCGCGGCTTCACGATCACCGCGGTCGGCGAGGTGCCCCCATCGACGGTGCAGATGATGGCGCGCTCGGTGCAGCAGCGCACCGTCGGCGGGGCTGCCAAGTGATCTGTCAGCAGGGCCGGCTGGTCGCGATCGACCGCCAGCGGGCCCTGATCGAGGTGTTACCGGGCAAGGCCTGTGCCACCTGCCGCGCCGGGCGCGGCTGCGGGATGGCGATTTTCTCGGGCTGGTTTGCCCGCGGCCCGCTGCGCGTCGCGCTGCCGCTCGAGCCGGGCTGGAAGCGGGGCGACTCGATCGCGCTCGAAATTCCGCCGGGGGCACTGCTGCGCCTGGCGTGGTTCGCCTACGGCGTCCCGCTGCTGCTGCTGCTGGCCGGGCTCGCCGCCGGCATGGTCGTGGCCCACTTCACCGGTCTCAATCAGGACCTTGCGGCCGCGGTCGCCGGCGCGCTCGGCCTGGCCGGCGGGATCGTGCTGATTCGCCGCGGGGCCGGCCGCGAGATCCCGCTCGCCGGTGTGCGCCGGTAGTGCATCCGGCCGTCATCGAGTAGAATCCAACCCCCGCGCGCGGTTTCGGGTGCAAATTCGCCCGACGCGCGCTCAAGGCCAACGGTCCCCGGGTCGTTGGCTTTTGTTCGTTGCGAGCACGCCCCGCCGAAATGGGATCAGATCAGCGACTAATCAGGAATTTCTCCATCATCGCGCACGTCGACCACGGCAAGTCCACGCTGGCCGACCGGTTCATCCAGCTTTGCGGGGGCTTGACCGAGCGGGAGATGGCGGCCCAGGTGCTCGATTCGATGGAGCTGGAGCGTGAACGCGGGATCACGATCAAGGCCCAGTCGGTGTCGCTGCGCTATTCCGCCCGCGACGGCCGCAACTATCAGCTGAATTTCATCGATACCCCGGGGCACGTCGATTTCTCCTACGAGGTGTCGCGCTCGCTGTCGGCCTGCGAGGGGGCGTTGCTGGTGGTCGACGCGGCGCAAGGCGTCGAGGCCCAGAGCGTGGCCAACTGCTACACCGCGGTCGAGGAGGGGCTCGAGGTGCTGCCGGTGATCAACAAGATCGATCTCCCGGCGGCGGACCCGGATCGGGTCAAGCGCGAGATCGAGGACATCATCGGGCTCGACGCGAGCCATGCGCTGGCGGTCAGTGCCAAGACCGGACAGGGGGTGTCCGAGGTGCTGGAAGCGATCATCGAGCACATCCCGCCGCCCGGTGGCGACCCGCAGGCGCCGCTGCGGGCGCTGATCATCGACTCCTGGTTCGACAACTACCTGGGCGTGGTCTCGCTGATCCGGGTCAAGGACGGTGAGATCGCCAAGGGCGACAAGATCCGGATGATGATGACCGGCCGCAGCTACCAGGTCGAGCGCCTGGGGAAGTTCACGCCCAAGCGCCAGGATCGCGACCGGCTCGGCTGCGGCGAGGTCGGTTTCGTCAGTGCCTCGGTGAAGGACATCGGCGGCGCGCCGGTGGGCGAGACGATCACGCTCGAGAAGCGCCCGGCGAGCGAACCGCTGGAGGGCTTCGAGGAGATCCAGCCGCGGGTATTCGCCGGCCTCTTTCCGAGCGCCTCTGACGACTACCCGGACCTGCGCGACGCGCTCGAGAAGCTGCGCTTGAACGACTCCTCGCTCAGCTTCGAGGCGGAGACCTCGGAGGCTCTGGGATTTGGGTTTCGCTGCGGGTTTCTTGGTATGCTGCACATGGAAATCGTCCAGGAGCGGCTGGAACGCGAGTATGGTCTGGAGCTGGTCACCACCGCGCCGACCGTGGTCTATGAAGTCGAGACCACCGACGGGGAGGTCATACTGCTGGACAACCCGGCGCGGCTGCCGCCGGCGAACCAGATCGCCGAGATTCGAGAGCCGATCATTCTCGGCAACGTGCTGGTGCCGCACACCCACGTCGGTGCGGTCATCGGGCTGTGCGAGGACAAGCGCGGAGTGCAGCGACACCTGAAGTACCTGGGCTCGCAGGTCTCGATCGCCTACGAGCTGCCGCTGAGCGAAGTGGTGATGGACTTTTTCGACCGCCTGAAGTCGGTGTCGCGCGGCTACGCGTCATTCGATTACGACTTCCTGCGGTTCGATCCCGGGCCGTTCGTCAGGGTCGATATCCTGATCAACGGCGAGAAGGTCGACGCTCTGTCGGCGATCGTGCACCAGGCAGCGGCCACCCGGCGCGGCCGGGAGCTGGTCGAGAAGATGCGGGAACTGATTCCGCGTCAGATGTTCGAAATCGCGATACAGGCCGCCATCGGCAACCACATTCTGGCGCGTACCACGGTCAAGGCCCTGCGCAAGAACGTAACCGCCAAATGCTATGGCGGGGACGTGACCCGCAAGCGCAAGCTGCTGGAAAAACAGAAGGCGGGCAAAAAGCGGATGAAGCAAATCGGCAAAGTGGAGATTCCTCAGGAGGCGTTTCTCGCGGTGCTCAAAGTCGACCAAAAATGACCAAGTCGGAAAAAAGGGATTGATTTGACGATGCATTTTGATTTCGCTGCGGTGTTGGTGATCCTGACGCTGGCCACCGGGTTCATCTGGGCCGTCGACAGCCTGATTTTCGCGCGCCGTCGCGTCGCGCTGGCCGGCGGCGGCGAGGCCACCGCCGGCCAGGCCCCGCGGGTCAAGGAACCCGTGGTGGTCGAGTACTCGCGCTCGTTTTTTCCGGTGATCCTGATCGTGCTTCTGATTCGCTCGTTCCTGGCCGAGCCGTTCCGGATCCCGTCCAGTTCGATGCTGCCGACGCTGCTGGTCGGCGACCTGATCCTGGTCAACAAGTTCGCCTATGGCATCCGGCTGCCGGTACTCGACACCAAGGTCATCGAGCTCGGCGCCCCGGAGCGCGGCGACGTGATCGTATTCCGCTATCCGGAGGACCCGTCGCTCGACTACATCAAGCGGGTGGTCGGGATTCCGGGAGACGTCGTGGAGTACCGCAACAAGACCCTGTACATCAACGGCGAGGCGGTCGACACCGACGTCCTCGAGCCCTACCGCGAGCCGGGTGGGCGGCCCGCGGGTGGGATGCGCCGCGGAGTCGAGCGCCTGCCCGGACACGAGCACGAGATTCTGATCAGCCCGGGGCGGCCCAATTCGCCACCGCGCGAGCGCTGGGTCGTCGGCGAGGGGGAGTATTTCGTGCTCGGCGACAATCGCGACAACAGCCGGGACAGCCGTTTCTGGGGCATGGTTCCGGACGAAAACCTGGTCGGCAAGGCGTTTTTCATCTGGATGCACCTGAGCCCGTCGGGATTCAACCGGATCGGAACGGTGATCGACTAGTGTCCTGTCCCGCAAATAACTTAGCATTCAGCGCTGGGCGCGCCCTGCGGGCGCTAACAC